>JAYVOX010000522.1:0-4659 GCA_043757695.1 Schlesneria sp. | reverse complement strand
TCTCAAAGCGGACAAGCAGTGGCACGTCGCTCGTGGTTTGACGCCTCAAACGATGCTCTGCTCCGACCGCTCGCGCCGGGTGCCACTGGCGATGGCTTTGCATCGCCAGTGTTTTTGACGACGGCGCAAGGCGAAACCACTGGCGGTCAAAGCTCCGCCAGTGGCACCCGGCGCTCACCTGCGCTTGGTCGTGCAAATATCTCAAGCGAGTTGCCGAACGGCGGCGACCAACTCGAGGACTCGTTGGAGATCGACGGGGTTGGAGACGAGGCCGTCGCGTTTGAGCGATGTCCCCACAATCAGGCCGTTCGCCCCGTGAGCGATCAAATTGGGAAGGCATTCCTCGGAGACGCCGCTCCCCACGAAGACGGGAGTTTGCGACGCCGCGTGGGACGCCGCTTGCAGAGTCTGCGTCTCCGTCACGCTGCCAGTTGCTGCGCCGGAGACGATGATGGCGTCGGCCAGTCCGCGTTGGATCGCGTCGTGAATTTCGACAGCGAGCGGCCGCGCGGCCAACGGGGCCGAGTGCTTCACATCGACATCGGCCAGAATCCGAATGGACTCGGCAGATTTCAAGACGGCTCGTTCGCGAAGCAGGTCGTGTGCGATCCCTTGCAGCAGCCCCTGGTCTGTCACGCGCGCACCGCACAGGACGTTGACTCGAATGAATGAGGCGTCGCTCGCCACCGCAATCGCCAGCGCACTGCGACCATCGTTGCGCAGCACGTTGATCCCGATTGGGATGCTGGTCGTCCGACGGACTTCGCAGGCGAGAGCCGTCATCGCGGCGATCGTGATCGCGGGGACTCGATCCGGATAGAAGGGGGTGTCGCCAAAGTTCTCGATCATCAGGCCATCGACGCCCCCCGCGCTGAGGGTTTCCGCGTCATGCAGGACGAATCGACGGACGGCCTCCCAATTACCAGCCCACCGCGCCGAACCTGGCAGCGGCGGCAGATGCAACATGCCGATCACGGGGACTCGCACCGAAGACCATTGCAGGAGGAGCGACATCGTGGAAACCTCAGGTGAATCTCAAGGGGACATTTTGAAGTCGCTCTGTTTCGCAGGGTCGTGAGCGTTAGGTTTGGCGCATCAATCACTGGCGTAGCGGAAGTCGTGAGACTCCGGTCTGAACTCTCACGAGTTCAGCGACCTCTGCCAGTTCGCTCGTCACGTCTGGGCTTGATGCAGTTGGACAACGACTCCATCGAGAAAGTCGGCGAGGCGGTCGGCGGCGACGGCGGCTTGCTCGCGCAGTCGCCACATGTCTTTGATGCTCGACGGGCGTTTGATGAGCGACCCGATCACCGCGCCGAATCGCACTGCACCAGTCTCACCTACTAAGCTGAGAACTTCTGGCGGGAGGTCTGCCGAGAGATCATCGCTGATCGCGCGAATGGCCATGAATCGCGTCTTCGCTCTCTGGCAAACGGTTGCCACCGCGAAGCTCTCCATCTCGACGGCGAGTGAATTGGTTTGTTCCGCCAATAACTTCTTCTCCGCGATCGTGCGGACCATGTGGTCGACGGTGAGCAGTCGCCCGACGTGGAGACCTCGCGCTGCGTCGGAGGCCATTCCCACGTCGATCGCCAGCTCGTCGCCCTTCGTTGTCACCACGCGATTGGCGACGACGAGATCGCCCGTCTTCAACTCCGTTCGCAACGCACCGGCGAATCCGGTTGAGACGACCCACTTGGGAGTGTGAGCATCGAGCAGCGCTTGAGTCGCGCGTGCTGCCCGTGATTGCCCCGGCCCCGACTCCACGATGGCGATGCGGATGCCGTCGTAGAGACCGCCGCAAAATTTGAAGCTCCCTCCTGTGTACTTCTTCACGTGCTGGCAGCGACCGAGAAACGCAGCCAACTCCAACGGCAGGGCACAAACCAAACCGATATCGGCTCGCACGGCATCGACGGTCGCGACATCTGTCTGAGTCATGGGAGCCTTTAACACGGACGGGATTGTTGAGAGCGATCACTCCGAATGTGCATGGCTCAGGATCGGCGCATCAACAACGGGTCGGGATTGTGTGAGCCGGGTGCCGTGAGGCCCCGGACGTTTCGACGGAAATTCCGGGGCCTCACGGCACCCGGCTCACCTCGAACATTCCGATGGATGACGCCAGTGGCTGGAGCCGTACTTCCCCCTATCTCACGCCTTCGCGTTCTCGGCCTCAAACTTCTGGAGGAACCCGATCAAGGCCTCGACGCCTGCTTCGGGGAAGGCGTTGTAGATGCTCGCACGCATCCCGCCGACGCTGCGATGTCCCTTGAGACCGTCGAACCCGGCCTTCGTTGCGGCCGAACAGAACTTCGCGTCGAGATCAGCGTCGCCGGTGACGAATGTCACGTTCATTTGCGACCGGCTGTCGGCGGCGGCTGTCGGCTTGAATAGTTTGCTCTGGTCGAGATACGCGTACAGTTTGCCTGCCTTGCGACGGTTCATCTCGCCAACTCCACCCAGCCCGTAGTGCCCCTTGATCCACTTGAGGACCAGCCCGACGAGATAGATCGCGAACGTCGGCGGCGTGTTGTACATCGACTCGTTCTTGGCGTGCGTCCGGTACTGAAGCATCGTCGGCAATTCTTTCGATCCGCGTTCGACGAGATCATCGCGAATGATGACCAGCGTCACGCCGGATGGGCCGAGATTCTTCTGGGCACCGGCGTAAATCATCGCGTGCTTTGCGACATCAATCGGCCGCGAAAAGATGTCGCTGCTGGCATCGCAGATGAGATCGACGTTCGCAGGAACCGGTGGCAGGCCGGACGCTGTCGAGGCACTCTGCCACTGCGTCCCGAAGATCGTGTTGTTCGATGTGTAGTGCGCGTAGACGGGATTGGCACTGAACGAACAGGCGTGCGGGATGTACGAGAAGTTCTTGTCCTGGCTCGAGCAGGCGATGTGAGTCCCGCCGAAACGCCCCGCCTCTTCGAGAGCCTTCTCGGACCAAACTCCGGTAACGAGATAGTCGGCCGTGCGGTCTTTCGACAAGAAGTTCATCGGGATCTGAAAGAACTGGCTCGACGCGCCCCCTTGCAGAAACAGCACGCGATAGTTCTCCGGAATCCCGCCGATCTCGCGACAGAGGCTCTCCGTCTCTTCGTACACGGCGAGAAATGCCTTGCCGCGATGCGAGTGTTCGAGAATCCCGATGCCCGAATTTCCGAGCGACAACAGGTTGCGCTGAGCCTCTTCCAAAACCGATTCCGGCAGTACAGCAGGGCCAGCCGAGAAGTTCCAAATCCGATGAGTCATCCGAGTCTTTTCCTTTGGCGACTGACGAAGAGTCACCGGTTACGTGAACGGGGAATTCGAGCCAAGCCCTCAGCGTGAAGTATCGTATCCCGGACCTCAACCACACTCAGAATGATCCCGCCGAAGTCCCCACTGCGACAACGAAATCGGCCGCACAATTCTGCGGCCGAAGCAACGGCGGTAGTATGTCCGCAGTCAGACGAGTCCGTCAATCGGCGAGGACACACCGACAGCAATCAGCGGGTGGCCAATCGTAGTTGGGACGATGAGCACTCTTGCCCGTCCTGTTTTTGGACCCTCAATCCCGTGCTGTTGTTTTGAGACGAGTTCCAATCCTGCAGCAGCCCGGCAGGCTAATCAACATCGAGGACCACACATGAACACCATCGGCCTCTTCGGTAAATACCCTCGCCCCGGCCGCGTCAAGACGCGGCTCGCTACGGAACTGGGCCATGATCCCGCCGCGAAGTTGTACGCAGCGTTCATGGATGACCTCACGTTCCGATTTCGCGCGACCGGCGACCGCCGTGTCTTCGGCTATTCGCCTGGCGATGCCGCCCGGTATTTCAGCCAATACGAAAAGCTCGGCTACGAGCTGTGGCCACAGTCGGAAGGAGAACTGGGCTGGAAGATCGCCTCGTTCTTCAAACACGCGTTGTCAGTTCAGAGCGCGGGAATGGGACGTGTTCATGAAGCGGAGCAGGGGGGCAATCCCGATGACGAGATCACGGTTGAACTGACCTCCGCATCCGATCAGGAGATCACCGTCGATCTGACTCCCGTGGGTGTTCCCGACTGCCGTGCGGTCCTCATCGGTACCGACAGCCCAACGTTGCCTGTCGAGTTCGTTCAGCAGGCGTTCGAGATGCTGCACGAAGTCGATTGCGTGCTCGGCCCGGCCACCGATGGCGGCTACTACTTGATCGGCTTGAGACGGCCCGCCCCCGCGCTGTTCGATCACGTCGCCTGGAGCGGTCCCAACGTCCTGCGCCAGACCGTGCAACGGATCGCGACCGCCGGACTGACGCTCGGTCTGCTGGCACCGTGGTACGACATCGACACGCTGGCCGATCTCCAGATGCTCGCCGGACACATTCGCGCGATGACGCACGCCGGCCAAACGCAACCCTGCCCGATGACGGCGGCCGTCTTGAGGGAACTGCGACTACTCGACAACCCCGCGTGCAACCCAATGGCACTTACTTTAGAAAAGTAACCCGCTGCGTCAGCGAGGAAGTACCGTAGTTTGCGATGTGCCGGCCTCCCTCGCTCACGCTTCGGGTTAATAAAGTAAGTGCCATTAGGCGAGCGGCAGGAACAGATTTACCCGTAGGATGGACGCCTCGTCCGTCCGAGTTGCCGCTGGCTGTGACGGACGGACGAGGCGTCCATCCTACG
>JAYVOX010000521.1:0-4662 GCA_043757695.1 Schlesneria sp. | reverse complement strand
CCGTGACGACCAGTTTCGTGTGGGACATGCACGCCGACGTGAACAACGCGACGGTCGAGGAGGGGATGAGGTACATGGGTCCGCCGCTCGATCACGCGATCTCGGCGTTCCTCGACGATGTCGCCTCGCGCGGGTTGAGCGACAAAATTCTGCTGGTCGCCACGGGCGAGATGGGTCGCACGCCGCGCGTGAACAAGAACGGAGGCCGTGACCACTGGGGCAATCTCACCCCGCTGCTCCTTTCCGGCGGAGGCATCAAGTCCGGCCAGGTCATTGGCCAATCGACCCGCGACGCGGCGGAACCCTCTTCGGAACCGATCCGCATCAAGCACCTCGTCGCCACGATGCTGCAACGCCTCGTCGATCCGGGCGAACTCCGCCTCAACCCCAGCATCCCCCGAGAAGTTCTCGCCGCCGCCTCGGCCGAACCGATCATGGGGTTATGAGGCAAACCATATGGATTTGAAGACAAAAACAGATCGGCGTTACTGAATTGAACGTTTTTCAGGGAAGCCGCTCAATGACAGTGTCCCTGTCTTTCAGATCGACGCAGCTCGCCTTGCCATCATTCACTTTGATCCAAAGAGGTTGCCTTGGATTACATTTGAAAGAGAAGTTTCCGTCTGCTCCTCTATATGCGATTGACCATTGCGTGAAATTGATAACATCGCTGAGCTCTTTCTGGGTCCAATAGAGCTTGGTATCTTTAGGGGCAATCGCTTTCAGGACAGTCACATTTATTTTTTTATCGGACGAAGTTGCTGGCAAGACAATTGATGGAACCGAGGGAGCGATACTTGCAATCCACACGATTGTACCCAGCGCGGCAAGATGCCTCCAGCCTTTTCTATCCTCCGCCCGTTGTGCCTGCTGCGCACGACCGTATTGGAGAAGCCTGAATGCCCAGACTCGCTCTGCTCCAGAAATAGTTGCCCAGTTTTTTTTATAGTGTTCACAAATCTGCTTGCATTCCTCGATATCTTCATCGGGTGCGGAACCGAGAAAATAGGCATCACGATGAAGCGATGACTCAAGGGCGCGAGTTACAGGGTTGTAGTAGTACGTCTCCGTTGGATGTGAGAGGTCAGGCACCAACTGAATGCCGCTTCCCATCTTTGCATTGTGACGGGTGTATTCTGAAGACACCATATTGACAACTCTAGTGACAGGCACCGTGAATGGCTTGGGTTTGGGGTCGTGGACTCCACGATCTGCCAATGGGTTCCATGGCGCGACGACGATTTGCTTTTCTGTTGCGCCCTTCAGGATGCCGGGTTGTGGGCGAGCGTGCCAATTCTCTAATACACTACCCCATGCCTTCGGGCCGGGTTTCCGGAATTCCATATACTTGTAGTCAGTGACTTCGACGTCTTTTTCAGTCGGCCTGACGTCTTTCGAGATGCCTGGTAGTGAAGTGTCATGTTCTTCTTTCGTTAGTGGGTCGAATCGCAATGAGCGGAGTCTGATTTTATTGGATATGGAATATGCCCGGAGCGGTGTCTTAACGGGTCTGAATATGTTAGCTCGCCTACTATAGGCGTCTTCAGGTCGGCTACTGTGACTTTTTTGTCGTCAAGAAGTATCTCGCAATCGCTGTTTATGAGGAAAATATCCGAACCGAACGAGTTAACCGGACCTGCACGCAGGAAGGTTATATCTTTTGCAGACCAAGGAATTACAACCACCTCACTTAGTGAAGATTGAGCGATAGCGGTCAGCGGTGAACCTGCTAAGGCAAGGGTGATCGCAAACATTCCCGCGAGGCACCGCAACAAAACATAGACAGGCAAGATGAATTGAAGGTCCGAGAGTCTCATATCGAACTCCGATCGTGGTGACTACAGCAGGGCTATCGCATCAACTCCTAGTCGCAACTGGAGTTTTGTGTATAACGTCCACCATGAGCGAGGTCAAGAAGTGCGGCGGGTGACCGGGGCAGGAGCGTCTTCGCGATGCCCCGGTTCGTTGAATTGATCTCCGTTTCCGTGGGGCGGGGTGGCCCGGCTTTTTCTGCGACCCAATTTGCGTTGGGCGTGCCACTGCTTCGGAGTCCTCGGAGAAGCAGTGCCGATGTGGGGCGACCTTGCGAAGAACACTGCTTCTCCGAGGACTCCGAAGCAGCGGCACGATTTGGATTGCGACAGGGTGGCGAGGTCAGAGTCTGCGATGGCTCCGGCTTTGCGACTGGGTGACCGGGGCTGGACCAACGGGAAGCCCCGATACGATGACGCTGGACGATGTGGCCCAACGGGACACGATTCGATAGCCCAGGCAAACGGCCTGGGTGACGGTGGCCGCAGCAACACCAAGCCCCAACGGGGCGCGACTCTGACCCGACAAACCCGCGTTTCACCCGAGAGGTTTCACCGTGGCGCAATCCCTCGCCAACATTCTGTTGCATGTGGTGTTCAGCACCAAGCACCGCGCCCCGTACCTCGACACGCCCGAAGTCCGCGAGGGGATGAGCGGCTATCTCGTCGGGACGCTTCGCAACATCGACTGTCCGTCGCTGGCGACCAACTGCGTCGCGGATCACGTTCATGTGTTGTGCCAACTGTCGCGAACGCTGACCGTGGCCAAGCTGGTGGAAGAGATCAAGACCAGCTCATCGAAGTGGATCAAGCAGGAGCATTCCCACCTTACGGACTTCCACTGGCAGGCGGGCTACGGCGCATTTTCCGTTAGTCAATCGAACGTGGAACATGTCCGGCAGTACATCGCCAACCAAGAATCGCACCATCGGCACCGGACGTTCCAAGACGAGTTTCGCGAGCTGTTGCATCGTCATGAACTGGAATGGGACGAACGGTACGTTTGGGATTGAATCGGTCGCGCCCCGTTGGGGCTTCCTGCGTTGGCTGGCCCCGTTGGCCTGGGCTATCGAATCGCGTCCCGTTGGGCCGCAGGGTAATTTAGTCACGGGAAATTGGGACTTCGTCCAGTAGATCAGGAGCCTATGCTACTTTTTGCGTCATGCCGACGAGTTCTTCATTGGTTCACTCCGTCAGAAGGAGATCAACCACGATGTCTCTGCGTCTTGTCCTGTTCGTCTTGTTCGCATCGCTATTCGATCTGCCTGTGAAGGCCGCGCCGCCGGATGAGACTTCGGCGGCGAAGCCGGAGATCACGGCGACGTTTTCCATCGTGGCGGTCGATCCCGAGAACCATGTCTGTGGAGCGGCGGTGGCCAGCAAGTATCCGGCGGTGGGAAAAGTGGTGCCCTACGTGCGCGCGGATGTCGGGGCGTTTTGCACTCAACATCATCACGTGCCCAAGTGGGGGGACACCGGCTCTCGACATGCTCGGGCAGGGGAAGCGGCCCGAAGCGGTCGTGTTCGAGTTGCTCAAGGACGACAAGACTCCCGATCTGCGGCAACTGGCCATCATCGACATGCAGGGGCGGGCGGCCGTTCACAATCCGACCGATGCCCCCGCCGGAAGTCTGTATTGGGGTGCGATGACCGGACGGTTCTATTGTTGTCAGGGGAACACACTGACCGGACGCGAAGTCATCGCGGCGATGTCGCGCGCCTATGAAGAGACGACCGGAAGTTTGGCTGATCGCCTGATGGCGGCCCTCGTCGCCGGAGACTGTGCCGGAGGCGATCATCGCGGACGGCTGGCGGCCGGGATTCGAGTGGCCAAGTGCGGCTTCGAGGGAGACTGGTTGTCACTCGACATCGACAAAAGCGACGACGCGGTGATCGATCTCGCCCAGAAATACGCCGAGCTAAAACATGACGCCAAGGGCGAATGGTCCGGCGGCAAGCTCCCGTTCCAGCACCCCTGCCCGGATCGATTGAAGCTGACTCCTCCATGCGGATTGTGGCCTGATGGTGGTTGTCTTGGATGTGTTGACTGGAATTTCTGAGTTGCTGCATTTCGTTTCTGGCAGGCTGCATTTCACTTTTGGCGAGCTGCATGTCGGTGTCGATGCCTTGCATGTCGTTCTGGACGTGATATAAGCGACATGCAAGGCGTCAAAGTCGTCGTTCAAGGCGTAAAACTCAATATTTAACGCGTCTAGATCGACTTGTAACTCAAACAAATCGTCGTACATAGAATCTAAACTGCCGTGTAACGTGTCCAGCTCGTTGTTCAAATCGTCAAGACCGCCGTGTAACGCATAAACATTGCCGTGCAGAGTGTCCAAATTGCCGCTGGAAACCCGTGGCCTCACGGCACACGGCTCGCTTATACTTCGCACGGCCCAAAGTGAGACATTTGAATGTAGCCACGTTTCGCCAGAACGTGGGCTGTTTGGCGAGCGGCAGGAGCGGATTTACCTTGGTCTGGACGCCTACGTTCGGTTTTTCATCGGAGTCGGCTCGCAACGACTTCCCGATTTTTCGCTGAGTTCCCTCCCCTCGGCGGGGAGGGTTAGGGAGGGGGGCGATGCTGAGTTGTGACCTTGATTCCAATTCATCCCCCCTCCCCAGCCCTCCCCGCCGAGGGGAGGGAGCAAGAGTCGCGCAACTCGGGAAGGGATTGTGGACCCGTTCGTGAACTGGCCGGACGCGGGCGTCCGGTCCACGACTGGTATGCGGACTCGTGCCGCTCGCCTTTGAGCGTTCCGCCCGCACTCTGGCGAGATGCGGCTACATCTCACTTCCGCCCGCGCGAGGGATAGCAACTCGCCTTGGGTGTCAGCCCAAGGAATCG
>JAYVOX010000520.1:0-4665 GCA_043757695.1 Schlesneria sp. | reverse complement strand
AACCGATCGAACAGCCGTCCCCAAGCGTGGAGGCCATCGACCGCCAAGTCGGCTGCGAGAACCTCCTGCGCCTTGGGCAATCGCAACGCCGCATTCTTCCGGCGCGTGACGAGGAAGTATTCGTTCCGCTTCAACTCGGGAGACGCTGCCAAGAGTCCGGCGAAGTCCGCATCGGGTGCTTCCTTCAACGCGAACTCAATATTCGTCGCGATCTGCTCCCGATGCGGCGTGAGCGTCGCCAACTCCGCCTGCAACTGCTGGTACTGTTTGCACTCGGCATCAGCGGCCATATAGCACTCGACCAGGGCCTTGAGGTCCGTGGCTTGAGCGTCGAGCCGCTCGTACTCGGCAATCAACGCCCCCCAGCGCGAGCCGCTCGCCGCTTGAGCGTCTACTGCGGGCAGCATGTTTGTCGCCGTCGCGAACTGCGCCAGCTTGGCCTTGAAGAGATCGAGTTGCTCACGAAAGTCGGTCGTGGTCGGCGCGGGGGACAGCGAAGCCAAATCCCAAGTCAGAGGGAACGCGAGGGCAGACATAAAACGGGACTTTCCATCAAAGTTGCGGGGCGAGGATCGGGTTTGGTTTGAGTTTCAGAGGATCGATTCGAGTGTTCAGGCACACTTCCGAAGTCTCCGAAGACTTCGGAAGTGTTGAGACGTTCAGTCCCCTTGCAGCGTCAGAACCAACGAACGCTGGCCACCGTGATTGCGGTGTTCGCAGAGATAAATTCCCTGCCACGTTCCCAAGCAGAGGCGACCTTGAAAAATGGGAATGGTGACCGAGTTGCCGATGAGCGCGGACTTCACGTGAGCGGGCATATCGTCCGGTCCCTCGCACGTGTGGATGTAAGGGAAGTCTTCGGGGGCGATCGCGTTGAACGACGATTCCAAATCGAGCGGGACATCGGGGTCCGCGTTCTCATTGATTGAGACCGAAGCCGACGTGTGTTGGATGAAGACGTGCAGCAGTCCGACTTGCAGCGAGGCCAGTTCGGGAAGTGCTTCAACCACCTGCCGCGTGATGAGATGAAAGCCGCGCCGAAACGCGGGGAGCTTCAAACAATGTTGGTGCCACGGCATGTCCGTCGTTACTCCGTTCGTGTGGGCCAACCGCCCGCTGCAATTGGACGTTAAAAGTAACCCGCCGCGTGAGCGAGGGACTTCTTTATCAATGACTTGCTCTCTCTGCCGTTCCTTGCTCACGCGGTGGGTTACTTTGTTTGCGGGCTGCTGAGCTGTCCCACTTGCTGGCCCTGCCATCTCAACCAGTGGTCGGCCAGCACGATGGCGACCATCGCTTCGGCCATCGGGATGAATCGTGGCAGCAGGCACGGGTCGTGACGGCCTTTGGTTTTGATCGTGGCCGGTTCGCCGAGACTCGTCACAGTCGGCTGTTCGAGCGGAAGACTGCTCGTCGGTTTGACGGCTGCTCGCAAGAGGATCGGCAAGCCGGTGGTGATGCCGCCCAACATGCCACCGTGTCGGTTGGTGCTGGTCGTGATCCCCGCGTGGCCGTCGCGTGGGTGAGCTTGATCCGGCACGAAATGATCGTTGTGTTGGCTCCCGCGCATCGTGACGCAGCCGAAGCCGATGCCGTACTCGACACCCAACACGGCGGGGAGCGAGAAGAGTGCCTTCGCGAGATCGGCCTTGATCTTGTCGAACACCGGTTCGCCGAGTCCTGCGGGAATGTTCGTCGCCACGATCTCCGCCGCGCCGCCAATCGAGTCCCCTTCTTTGCGAACCTGTTCGATCAGCTCAATCATTCGCGCGGCAGCGGCCACGTCGGGACAGCGGACGATGTTTGGCTCACCATTCGGCAACGTCTCAACCTGTTGCAGAGTGATCGCAGCGGGATCGACGATGCTCGCCTTGATGTCGCCAACTTGAGTGACGTAGCCAATGACTCGCCCGTCAAACGCTTGCTGAAGAATCTTCTTCGCCACGACACCCGCCGCCACGCGCACCGTTGTCTCACGAGCACTCGACCGCCCGCCTCCGCGATAGTCGCGGAAGCCATACTTGGCATCGAAGCTGAAGTCGGCATGACCCGGCCGGTACAGGTTCTTGATGTTGCCGTAGTCCTTGCTGCGCTGGTCCTGATTGCGAATCAAGATGGCGAGACTGGTCCCGGTCGTGCGGCCCTCGAAGAGGCCGGACAAAATCTCGGGCGTGTCCGACTCATCGCGCTGCGTGACGATGTGACTCTGCCCCGGTCGCCGCCGATTGAGATCGACGAGCAGGTCTTCCACGCTGAGGGCGATCCCAGACGGAACGCCATCCATGATGACCACATTCGCCGGCCCGTGGCTTTCGCCCGCCGTCGTGATTCGAAACGCCTGTCCAAATGAGTTGCCTGCCATGATGCGACCGATTGTAGAAGAGGCTGCTGCAAACCGAAACCGGACCCTCTTGCAATGACAAAGACGACTGTCGGTCTGGCAATGGGAAGGCTGGTCGTAGCTTCGGATCACTAAAGAAGACGTTTCCGACAAAAGTCAGGTGAGCCGGGTGCCGTGAGGCCCCGGACTCTGAATCTGACTGAGAACCCGGGGCCTTACGGCACCCGGCTCGCCTCGTTTCGACTTTTTTCGGAAGCGTCAAAGAAAGTGAAAGGCAGGAAAATTGGGGGGTAAGAAAAGGAAGACCAGAACGAGCGTTCACCGTGACTTTCGATGGCCAACGCCTTCCATTTTCTGACCTCAACTTTTCCTGCCACTCGTTTTCCGCGTGGAGGCAAACCGGCAGTTATTTGAAGAACTCGTGCGTCGTCTACGCTTGGTTTTGGGGTAGCCACGTTCGCCAGAACGTGGGAATCCCGCACGCTGGCGAGTGCAACTACCCCATTTCTTAGCGTTGACGACGCACCAGGTTCGATCCGAAATTCGCCTCGGCGTTGCCGCTACCGTCCCACGCTTTGGCCCGAACCGGACTTTTGCTTGAGATCGGCGACGAAACGGACGTGGCCTTCGCCGAGCGTCTCATTCAGTTCACGGCGGAGGTTGGCATTGACGCCGAGTTTTTGTTCGAGCGGTTTGTGGGCGATGTATCGCAGTCGGGCATCGTCTTCGGAGGAATCGACGATCAGCACGACATCGGCCTTGCCGGGATTCTTTTGAATGATGTCGCGGACGCGTTCGATGACCCGTTGGTCGTGCAAGCCCTTTTGAAACTTGATCCAGACTTGCTTGGTGAACTCTTTCTCGACCTCTTCGAGTGACCACATCGCATCGACGATGACGTTCGGTTCGCGATTGCGTTTGTCGAGCTTGCCTCGGACGAAACGGATTTGTTCCGGCTCGACCTTCTCACCGAGTCGCGAGAATTCTTCGGGCCACATGATGCAGCGGACGACGCCCGTCGGGTCTTCAAAGTCGAAGTTGACGTACTTCGAGTGACCGTTGCGACTCGGCTTCTTGGTCTGGGCCTTCTTGATCGCCGAGACCATCCCGCCGAGGATCACTTGGTCGCCGTCGTTCAGATCGACGAGCTGTTTGTTCTCGTGCGTCGAGAACTGTTTGATCGTGTCGGACATTTCCGCCAGCGGGTGCGAGGTGAGGAAGAAGCCGAGCGCATCCTTCTCGAACGCCAACATTTCTCGCTTCGACCACTCGGGGACATCGGGCAAATTGGTCGGTGAGGCGGCTGTTCCTGCCGTGACTTGCTCTTCGTCATCGTCTCCGCCGAAGAGGTTCTTTTGTCCGCGTTGCTTGTCGCGTGCGACGTTGCTGGCCGATTGAACCGCGCGTTCGATGGCGAGGAACATCGCGGCCCGCCGACCACCGAGACAGTCGCACGCCCCGGCCTTCACGAGCAGTTCGAGAATCCCTTTCGTGACGTGCTTCGGGTCGCAGCGTTCCGCCAAGTCGAAGACGCTTTTAAAGAGGCCGTTCTTCGCACGCTCGGCCACGATCGCGCCGATCGCTCCTTCGCCCACACCCTTGATCGCTCCGAGTCCAAACGCCAGCTTGTCGCCGTGGACCGAGAACTCGACATCACCGATGTTCACGTTCGGCGGCAGGATGTCGATCCCCATTCGGCGGCAATCATCCACGTGTTCGATCAGCTTGTCGGTCTCACCCAATTCGCACGACAGCAGCGCCGCCATGAATTCGGCCGGATAGTGGGCCTTGAAGTACGCCGTCTGATAGGCGAGAGCACCATAAGCGGCGCTGTGCGATTTATTGAAGCCATAGCCCGCGAACTTTTCGATCATGCCGAAGAGGTCGGCGGCTTTCTCGGCGGCGTAGTTGTTTTCCTTGGAACCCTTCATGAACTGTTCGCGGTACTTGGCGATCGTCTCCAGCTTTTTCTTGCTGATCGCCTTGATGCACTGGTACGACTGCGGCAGTTCGATGCCGCCGAGGCGGTTCAGAATCCGCATGACCTGTTCTTGGTAGACCATCACGCCGTAGGTCTCATCCAAGATCGAATCGACGATGGGATGAACGCTCGGCAGTTTTTCGCGGCCGTTTTTCACGTCCACGTAGGTCATCACCATCCCGCCTTCCAACGGGCCGGGGCGGTACAGAGCCGACGTGGCGACGATGTCGGCGAACTTGTCCGGCTTCATTTTTGTGAGCAGATCGCGCATCCCGCCAGACTCAAGCTGGAAGATTCCTTTGGTCTCACCACGCTGAAGCAGTGCGAACGTCGCCTTGTCCTT
>JAYVOX010000519.1:0-4670 GCA_043757695.1 Schlesneria sp. | reverse complement strand
TTTGCGTGGCCGTGTCTTCGCTACAACAGAAGCACGGCCACGCAAAGCCGTGACCGTGGCACCCCTAAAAATAAGCCTTTTCTTTCTGGATAGTCTCTTAGCGCGGCAGATCGGAATCCGACGAATCGCTGATGTCGGCCGACTCTGGCTGTGCCGTGGTGTGCTTGATGCCGATGGTCTGGTCGGACAGGCTTTGGACGCGCCCCATCCCAAGGACGGAGAGGAGGAAGAATGACATCACAGCCACGCCGGCAAGCAGGTAGCCGAGACTGCGGTCGATACTGTTCTTCTTCAGATAGATCGGTTCGTCGAGATCGCTTGGAGTATCGAGCAGTAGCATGATTTTGTTCCTTCCAAATACGAAATGGCGGAGTGATCGCCAGTGCCATACCTCAATGCCACCCCGGTTTCATGGTGCCATCGAGTGTCAAATCGTTTTGACACTCCGTGAAACAGCAATTCACGGACCACGGTGCGCAGCGCTACGCGGATCATTCCTCGATCACCTCTAAGCTGAGGATTCAGCGGGCTTTCTCAACGCGCGACGAGAAAGTGCAGCGTTGTGTCAGAAGGACGCGATTGTTGAGTTATCGAAACAACGGCGTTGACGTTCGTCAACGTTTCGGACTCCCCTGCGAAAGGCTGGCCATCGTTCACAGGCGACGGCATTCAAGAATGAAAAGGAGGCTGGCGCGTCGTCAGCGCTTAGTTTGGGGGGGTAGCCACGTTCGCCAGAACGTGGGAATCCTGCACTCTGGCGAGTGCAGCTACCCGATTTCTTAGCGTTGACGACGCACCCGGGCAGACTCTTGTTACTGAGGCCGATCCGACGGCAGCGCGATGGCGTTCCTTGCTTCATCCTGTTTTTGTTCGCCAAGCAGCGACATTGCTCCTGAGGTGGGTCGAATCCATAATCGTCCTGCGGATCAGACACTTTGCCTGAACCAGTCGCGTTCCTTGAGTCGGAAACGTCAAAGAGCGATCACAAACACCGCCATCCATTTCGTGAGGTGACAGCATGTTTCGAGGCGTTTCTCCAACAATCGCGCGCCGGTGGCGAGTGACCATTCTGCTCGTCTTGGTGAGTGGCGCGAGTCTGTCCACCGCGTGGGTCGCCTCCTGCGACGAACCTGCGGTGAAGACTGACGGCACGAAGGTGTCATCCATCGACGCGCTGCGCGAGTACAACGGTTTGATTGGCGGCTGGCGCGGTGTGGGCCAACCGAAGCGCGCCTCGCAGCAAGGGGCTTGGCAGGAGAAGACCGTTGCGGTTTGGGAGCTGAAGCCGAAAAGCACCGGCATCCGCTTGAACGTGGACGCGGGCAAGCACTGGAAGTCGGCGCTGCTCGGGTACGACGACAAGGCGAAGAAGTTCACGTTGAAGGCCACGTTGCTCGACGACACGACGCGCGATTATCAGGGACAGCTCGAAGACAAGCGGCTCGTGCTGGAGTCAGCGGCCGACGCGAAGACGAACGAAGTCCATCGCCTCACCCTGACGACGTTGAACGAGAACCGCATGACGCTGCTATTTGAGAAACGTCCCGAACAGCAATCGTTCTATTCGCGCATCGCCGAGGTCGGCTATCAACGTGAAGGGACGAGACTCGCCGCTGCGGGGACGAGCGGCCCGGTCTGCGTCGTGACGGGGGGACTCGGGACGATCGCGGTCATGCACCAAGGGAAGACCTATTACGTCTGTTGCACTGGCTGCCGAGACGCCTTCAATGATGACCCGGCCGGGATTCTGGCCGAGTACGAGAAGAGCAAGGCGAAGCCCGCGAAGTAACGGTGCGGGCAAACGATTTGAGGCGGTGCAGCTTGTCCTCGCTCATCTCAATCGCATCTGTTGTGTGACCTGTGGCTTGGTTAGACTCGGCAGCGAAGGTTGGCGGTTCGTGACTCTGTCGTACTGAGATCGTGGAGGCAGTCATGCTGAACATCGTTGGACAACCGGTCGGCCGGCAGCGAGGGCTCGGGCGGCGAGGCTTTCTGACGGTGGGCGGCCTCGCGGCGGGGGGACTTTCCCTGACCGACTTGCTCAGGGCGAGAGTGGCTCGCGCGGCGGAGACTCCCGGTTCACGGGCAGGCTCGGCGTCGAGCTTGAGCGAGAGCAACACTCGCCCGAAGAGCGTCATCTTTTTCTTTCAGTCGGGTGGCGCGTCGCATCTCGACATGCTCGACATGAAGCCAAATGCGGTTCCCGAAGTGCGTGGGCCGTTCACACCGATCGACACGCGGATGCCCGGACTTTCCGTGTGCGATCTGATGCCGGGTCATGCCGCCATCTCCGACAAACTGGCGGTGATCCGGTCGATCACGCACAACTTAGCTGTGCATGATGACGCGACACATTGGTTGCAGACGGGCTACCCATTGTTGAACGCCCGGCAGCAAGGGCAGCAGCATCCGTCGCAGGGTTCGATCGTCTCGGCCTTGAAGGGGAGCAACCAAGCCGGGATGCCCGCCTATGTCTGCATTCCCGAGGACTATCGCAAGCATCTCGGCTTTTACGAGCACGCGGCGTTTCTCAGTTCGCGACACAACGCACTCGATGCAGGCGGCGATCCGAGTCTCGGGAACTACAGCAGTCCGAGTTTCAGTCTTCCTGCCGATGTCACACTGCCGCGCGTCGAAGATCGGCGCGAGTTGCATCGCCACTTGGATCGACTCGCGCGGCGTGTTGATATCAGCCTCGAATACACGGCGTTCGATGATGTCCAACGTCAGGCTCTCGAACTGACAACGGGATCGGCCGCGCGCCACGCTTTCGATCTGTCCGAGGAACCGACCGAGTTGCGCGACGCTTACGGTCGTCATGCGTTTGGTCAGTCGGCGCTTCTCGCGCGGCGCTTGGTCGAAGCGGGCGTGTCGTTCGTCACGATCAATTTGTACGAGAAGGATGTCGATTGGTGGGACGACCACACCACGATCGAGAAGAACCTGCGGAAGCGATTGCCGCGCTACGATCAGGCGGTCTCGACACTGATCCGCGATCTCGAACAGCGCGGCCAATTGGACAACGTACTCGTCGCCTGCTTCGGTGAGTTCGGTCGCAGCCCGCGCATCGACGCCGGTGCGGGACGAGGCCACTGGCCCGGTGCGATGTCCGCCGTGCTCGCGGGAGGCGGCATTCGCGCCGGACAGATCATCGGCTCAACAGACTCGACCGGCGCGGCTCCGCTCGACCGACCGCTCGGTCCCGGCGATCTTCTCGCGAGCATCTACAAAGTTCTCGGCATCGATCACGACAGCACGATCCGCGATCGCCAAAATCGACCGATTCCAATCCTCGCCAGCGGCCGTCCGATCGCCGAATTGTTTTGAGGCCGCTCCGCTCGAAGAATTTCTGATCGTGCTCAAAAAAGCGTGTAGATGAACGGGGCCAGCACCGATCCCTGCACGAAGAAGAGCAGCAGGCCCAGACCCAGCAGCACGATCAAAATCGGCAGTATCAAGTAATGGCCGCGTTCGTAGAAGAAGCCGAGCGTGGCGAGCAGCAGCCTCGGGAGCGAACGGCGGTCGGAACGAGCGAGGTCGCGCGGCGCGGTGAGTCTCACCGAAGAACTTGCTTCAGACGCAGCCGTGGACAGTTCGGCGTTGCCGTGGTCGATCAGCCGCAGTGGCTCCCACCCCAGTGCGGCTTCGGGTGGCGAGCCGCTCCAAGCGTGAAACGGGTGAGTCCCCTTGCGGCGGCGGAGCAACCACCCGGCGGGGACGATCAGCGCGAAGTAGACGATCGTCAGCAGCACGATCATCACGACTCGACCCTGCCAATGTGCGAGCGTCATCCACCACTGACACGGCTGTTCGAGAGACTCCGGCAGACAGGTTCCCAGCACCATCAAGACCAAGCCGGTGAGCAGCATCGTCAGCCACAAGGGATCGAACGCACTGACCACGCACAGCCAACAGAACGCTCCCGTCAGAGCGCACACGCAACCGACGGCCAAGCCAAACTGAGCCAACTGTTCGACGCGCGCCACTCGCCGCCGCTCCGCCAGGGCAACCGCATAGCGTTGCCGCACAGGGCCGGGATCGGCAGTCATTGCAGGGTGGTTCATCGTTCGATCTCATAAAAGCGTGAGCGAGGGAGTCGCTCAATCGGCTCCCTCGCTCACGCTTCGGATTGATGTGGGGAAGAGTGATCAGAGAAGAAACCGAACCGACACGGAATACAAGGCGACAGCCGGAGACTCACTTCACGCGCAACGGACTGTCTGGGGTCGCAATCCGGCTTGAGAACATCAAACAAGCGTGCCGAACGGCCAAGAAAAGTGTTTGGACCTCCGTAGCGGAGTCCTGTTTTACAATCTTTTGAAACGGGCGAGAGAACACGTTGACACATTCTGCCGGTTGAGAATAAACCCCGCCTCGTTGATCTCCCCCTCACAATTTGATCGTTCTGATTGGCCGCAACTCGTGAGTTCGCCGATCACATTTCGCTCTGCTTCGCCTCCTGCGAACGGTCCCGAATTGTGACTCGTCGTTCGCGAGTTTCCGACCACGGCACACTCGTGCATTCCGCGTCTCTACTCGTCTCCCCGCCTCTCTGTTCGTGCGGCTTTCGAGCCGCTGTCACCGAAGAACTCGCGTTCGGCGGAGCGTCCGCCGTACGCGCCCTTCACTCCGTCGTTCCTCCAGATCACGGTGACTTTATGTCGTTCGCC
>JAYVOX010000518.1:0-4682 GCA_043757695.1 Schlesneria sp. | reverse complement strand
CGAAGGTCATCCCTTCTGTAGGGTGGGCACTGCCCACCATCCACGACCGATTGTGGTGGGCAGTGCCCACCCTACGGGTATCCGGACAGACACCTAGGCAACAAGAGCCTGCTGACGAGTCGTACGAAACTCTCTCGAACACCAACGCCCTCCGAGAACTAAAACATGCCTAAGCTGACCGCTTTGATTCTGTTCACCGCGCTGACGTTTGTCGGACTCACCCTCGCGGGATGTACCGAGCGACCGCAACCTGCGCCGGAGGTTCCTGTTCCCGTTGCGAAGCCGGTCGCCAGCGAAGCAGTGGATACGAAAGCGACAGGAGAATCGAAGACCGAGCCGTATGAAGCGTCTGTTGGCGGGTTCAAGTTCATGGTCCCGGTCGGTTGGCAGGAGCAGCCGCCGAAGAGTCAGTTCGTGCTGGGCGAGTTCTCACTCCCCGGTGCAGATGGAGCGGCGCGGCTGACGGTCTCCTCGGCGGGAGGCGGGATCGAGGCGAACCTCGATCGCTGGCGCGGCCAATTCCATCGAGGCCCCAATGATCCGGAACCGCGTGAATCTGAGATCACGTTCGACGGTCAGAAGGGAACGTTGCTCGAATTGTCGGGCAGCTACACCGACATGTTCGGCGGCGGCAAGCCGAGTCGTGACTGGCGGATGTTGGGCGTGGCCGTTCCGATGGGACCGACCAACGTTTTTGTGAAGCTCACCGGCCCACAAGTGACCGTCACCGATCAGCGCGAGGCGTTCGTGAAGTTCGTCGCATCGGCCAAGGCTGAAAAGTAGCCATCGCCACACTTGTTTCCAGTCGAACCTTCAACCCTCACGCAGCGGGAATTGGCCGTTCACGTCGTCCGAGGAAGGAAAGACCAATGCGAGTCATGGAATGCCTCGCCTACGTCGATCAGTCATTCCATGACTGAGATTTCCCGGCGAGTTCGTTCCGCGACAAGTGATCAACTCTCACCGCGCGAGGTGTCAGACGAGCGGCAGGAAGAAATGTCCCTGCAGGATGGGCACTCTTGCCCGTCCTACTTCGCGGTCTGACAATTCCTGCCGCTCGCCTAAGGACCGGCGCATCAATCACGGGCGGGATCGCACTACTGGTTGAGGTGATCCGGATGCCGTTTCTTGTTCTTCATCCGTGCTCCGGCCCTGCCATCCGTGCGATTGATTTCCGGCAGATCAGGTGATCGCCCGGAGCACGGATGAAAGCCAGTACCGCCCATTGTTGGTCCACCGATCCTAGCCCTCACGACTGCTACGTGCGGCACACCGAGTGACGAGCGAAGTCTGTGCGGTGTTTGCCTCGGGAAGGAGCGTGACCTAGGTTTCAGGCGGCTTGTCGGGCGTCCCCACCGCTCGGATTTGGTCTTCACGGACGTGACCCTGCGCACAAGCGGCACTACTCGTGGTCCTCGCCGCCATCATGACATCTCAATCTGCCGTCCCCGCTTCTACTGGTAGCAACGACACGGCGCGTCCCTCGCCGCTCAAGCTGTCTCAGTTGTTGGCGGACTTTGGAGTCTCCAGCGCGACCGCGCGGTCATTCAAACCGCGCGCGGCGGGTGAATCGCCATCGACTCACCCCGCTTCCACCTCGCACACTCAACCGACTTCGGTCGCAGCCCCTGTCAGCGGTCACGAGCCAACCCCAGTCAAAGAGACCGGAGGAGCGGCCACGTGGATGCCGAAGCGTCACGGCCGTGAGGCGGTTCGCAGTGACCATCAATTGTCAGCGCTATTCGATCGCGTTGAAGCGCTGCTTGGGACACCCGTCGCGACGGAGAACGCTCAATTCTTTCCGAGCGTTCCCGAGCGACT
Organism: Schlesneria sp.; assembly: GCA_043757695.1. GTDB lineage: Bacteria > Planctomycetota > Planctomycetia > Planctomycetales > Planctomycetaceae > Schlesneria. Next base: position 2,861 of record JAYVOX010000518.1, on the reverse strand, counting down.
CGAAGAGACCGGGCTGACATCCGACGAAATCGAACGACTGATGTTGAAATTCCTGTTGGCCAAAGGAACGGCCACGGGTCGCGCGGTGGCTCAACAAATTCGGCTGCCATTCGGCATCATCGACCCGCTCCTGAAGGGACTCAAATACGATCAACTGTTGGCGTATGTCGGCACGGCGGAGATGGGCGATTACGAGTACTCGATCACCGAACTCGGGCGCGAGCGTGCGCGGCGGTACTCCGATGAATGCACGTACTATGGCTCCGCCCCCGTCTGTCTGCGCGACTATCTCAAGGCGATGGAGCGGCAGAGTATCGCCAAGCAACAGGTCACAGAAGCCGATCTGAAGCAGGCGTTTTCGGACCTGTTGATCGGTCCCGAGCTGCTCGATCAACTCGGGCCGGCGATCAACTCGGGACGCGGCATGTTTCTGTTCGGGGCGCCGGGCAATGGCAAGACGAGCATCGCCGAACGGATCACGCACTGCTTCGGTTCCTCGATCTGGATTCCGCGCACGCTCGGGATCGACGGCGATGTCATTCGGCTCTACGACCCCGGCGTTCACGAAGAAGTGAAGGATGAAGCCGGTGCCGGAATCTTCGATCTGTCGGGAGTCGATTCGCGCTGGATTCGTATCGTCCGCCCGACCGTCATCGCGGGAGGCGAGCTGACGATGGAAGAGTTGGAAGTCAGTCAGAACCAACAGACCGGCATCTGCGAAGCACCGCTCCAATTGAAGAGCAACTGCGGGATTCTGGTCATCGACGACTTCGGTCGCCAGCGGATGCCGGTCTCCGAGCTACTCAATCGCTGGATCGTGCCGCTCGAAAAGCGATATGACTTTCTCAACCTACCCAGCGGGAAAAAGATTCAGGTGCCGTTCGATCAGCTCATCATCTTCTCGACGAATCTCGAACCGCGCGACATGGTGGACGGAGCCTTCCTCCGCCGCATCCCCTACAAGATTCAAGTCCCTGATCCGACCGAATTTGAATTCCGCGAGATCATCCGCCGACTCTCACCGAAGCTCGGCTTTCAGTACGACGACGCGGCGGTCGAGCATCTGATCGAGCAACACTATCGTCGCGCTGGCCGTCCGTTCCGCTCGTGCCAACCGCGAGACTTGCTGCTCCAAGTGAGAAACTTCTGCGCCTACAAACAACACGCCCGCAAGCTGACTCCCGACGCCTTCGACTTCGCCGTGGCCAACTACTTCTCGGTGATGTGAACCAATCGCGTTGGCGAACAGGTCGATGTGGTGTGGAATCGGTTGTTGCCGAGACCGCCGTCGCGCAGCGTTGTCCGTGTCGGCGTGTGAGCGAAACCACCGAACGTATCCGGCACTCCGAAGCCAGCATCGTCACTCAACACGATGAGGATGTTCGGCGCGTCCTGGGAGAGACGCGCGGGTTCGACTCGGCGTTTCGGGATCGAATCCTGCAAGCGTGGTTTGGCAGCGCTGGCCGAAGGTGTCTGCGGAAACGGCCGCCCGGAACCGTCGTAGGGAGCGCCTGCCGTAGCAGCTCGCGCCACAAAGTGGACGCCTAATACGGGAAGTCGCGTGAGCTTCGGCTTCATCGTGATGCGGTCAAAATGCGTTTTGCTGCTGAAGCGCAGGAGGCCTTGTTTGAGTTGTCCGAACGATGCGTCGGCAATGGCATCCTCGGACTGCCGCGTTTCAAAGTTGCGCCCTGAGAGTAGCGTCACGAGGTCTGCCAACTTGCCGCGCCCGAACTCGGCGGTGAACGTGACTCGCAGCAGGTCGGTATCTACCTCGCGCGGCGGAAATTGATGTGTCGAGAGATCAGCCGGAACGCGCTCGCGTCAGGTTCGAGACAGAGACGATTGAATTCCGAACCGGACGCGAGCGCGGATTATTCACCACGGAAAACACGGAACAGCACGGAAGGAAAGCGGGGGCAGAGGAGGTGATCTGTGAGAGCATTTCCACGCAACAGGCACATTGTCAATCAGCGTCGTCCCTCAACGCTTTCCCTTCCGTGAGCTTCCGTGCTTTCCGTGGTTCTTCATGAATATCCCTCACGCGGCCAAAGATGAGACGCTGGCGAGCCGCATGCCGTCAGGCTGCGGGTTCTTGATCGCCGCAGGAAACCGTGGCCTCACGGCACACGGCTCGCTTAAAACATCTCACTCATGGCCGTGCGAGATATATACCCCGCGCGGCGGAGAATGAGGCTCACTCAATTAGCCGGAACGCGCTGGCCAGCGGAGGGCGTGCCGTCTTGGAGTTTCACCGTGGTATTGCGCCAGACAATGAGGTCGCCAATGGGATGTCCCCTCACGAAGTGACGGGCACCCACGAAGCACACGTGACCCCGGCCTGGCTGGGCAGCGTCGAGAGCCGGTTACAGCTTGTGTTCGACAAAGGCCGCCTGGGCGGCAGTGGCGGTAACGGAGTCAACAACTGGGCCACGTCACAAGGGGTTCAAGTCGCGGCATGTCGGCGGAGCGGACGTACTGTTGTTAGAGGGCGAGCGAGCCGAATCGGCCGTCGAATTCTCGTCACGCCAACGCTGGGCCTCCCCCGAACAGCCCTCGGAGTGCTTGAGGCTACCTGTTAGATGAGCAGGCGAGGCCGTCAAATCCCTTTTCTTGGGCCTCAGCTTGTTGGGGAGAGGCTTCGATCTCGTGGTGAGGCTGGTTTTTCTAGCCTACTGCCAACTCAAGCAGCCTTCCCGGTGCCTCACGCAGCCTACTCGGGCACTCACGGACCCTACCTTCCTACCCACCGACTAGTGCACTTCAAACTTGAGGTTGAGTTGGGGAAAGGGCTGTTCGCGGATTTGGGAATGTGTTTCGTTATTGGGGGGCGGTGAGGGACGGCCATCGGAAACTCAGGA
>JAYVOX010000517.1:0-4688 GCA_043757695.1 Schlesneria sp. | reverse complement strand
CCCGCCGCGTTGAGCATCGCACGCGAGAACTCCGCCACGCATCAGACCGACGATCGGATCGCGTTCATCGAGGGAGACCTCTTCGCACCACTCGCGGGCGAAGCGAAGTTCGACATCATCGCGGGCAACCCGCCTTACATTTCTTCCGCCGAGATCGACACGCTCGATGCGGAAGTGGCTAAGCACGAACCGAGGCTCGCGCTGGATGGCGGCGCGACCGGTCTCAGCATCTTCGAACGACTCATCGCCGCCGCTCCAAAACATGCCGCGCCCGGTGCGCTGTTCCTGATGGAGATGTCCCCCGAGCAAGCCGAGCCGCTGCAACAACGACTCACGGCGCAGGGCGGCTATGCGGACATCACAGTCCGCAAAGACCTCGCGGGACGTGCGCGCATCATCATGGCTCGCATCACGGGCTGAGTGTCGCTGACCGATGCAATGGCGCGAGCAACCAAAACGGATGCTCGTCGATTCCAATGGGGCGTACGTCATTCACTGTCGGGCCTCGTCACCAATCACCTCCCGCTACGTGAGAAAAGCCGACAGCATGACCCCGACCGAAATTCTCTCGGCGACCGCCGCTCACGTTCGAGACACGCTCGCGGGTGACAGTTCCGGCCACGACTGGTGGCACATTGATCGCGTTCGTCGCAATGCGTTGCTCGTCGCACGAGACGAGGGAGCCGATCTCTATGTCACCGAGCTGGCCGCGTTGCTGCACGACATCGCCGACTGGAAGTTTCACGGGGGAGACGACACCGCCGGGCCGCGTGCGGCGCGCGAGTGGCTCGTCCGTTGTGAAGTCGATGACACGTTGATCGAACACGTTGGTGAGATCATCGCGACGCTGTCATTCAAAGGGGCCGGAGTCGCCACGGAGATGCGCACAATCGAGGGGCGTTGCGTGCAGGACGGCGATCGACTCGATGCCATCGGAGCCGTCGGCGTTGCGCGGGCCTTCGCGTTTGGAGGCCACTTCGGCCGCGCGATGTACGACCCTGACCTTCCTCCCGAACTGCATCAATCGTTCGCCGCTTACAAACAAAAGGGCGGCCCCACGATCAATCACTTTTACGAAAAGTTACTCCTGTTGAAGGACCGGATGCAGACCGCTGCCGGTCGCCGCCTCGCCGTCGAACGCCATCAGTTCATGGAACACTTCTTGACGCAATTCTTCGCCGAGTGGAACGGGACGGCGTAGCAGCCCGTTGAAAAACGTAGCTTGGACGCCTCGTCCGAGCGAAACTCAACTGGCAACGGACGACGAGGCGTCCATCCTACAGTTCTTCAACAGGCTGGTAGCCCGCATTTCTCACCAAGAATCAAAGCCTGAAGCGCCAGCGAAGGTGCGAATCAGGAAGACCTTCGCTGGCGCTTCAGGCTTTGATTTGCACTTCGCACCGGTGTGTGAAAAGTGCGGCGAAGCGTTGTCCATACGATAAAACGCGGTTGCACGAGCGAAACAACGTCGGGATGGTGAACAGCGTCTGACCAACCAGAGACGACGCCCCCCAAATGAACAGATGCCACACAGGGTCAATTCACCGAGGGAGGCTGCGGCGGTATCTTCTTGGCCGCTGTGAAGCCGTGGCGATTTGGCTAAGGATCGTTCGAGAAATTACGGTCTGCATTTGGTTGCGAAGGTAGCCCTGTCGCTCCGCGACAGGAAGCGCGGGCGCGGGGATCGCTCTCTGAGTCTCGGTGCATCGGCTCGCCAAATCGCTGTCTGGTTCATCTCGCTACCTGTCGCGGAGCGACAGGGCTACCTTGGACCGCGAGCTCAGTCTGTCCGAGTGAATCACCAACACAACCACGACAGTTATTCCTCGAACGATCCTAACGCCACATTTCCAAAACAATCGCCCACCGTGGGACCATTCTTGTCCGTGCTTGAAGTCTTCGGAATGCACCGACATGTTGCCCACGATGGGGGGAGCGTTCCGAAGCTCCCCCCATCTCACGTCACTTCATGTCCGTTGTCATCACTTCAGAAAGGGAAAACCGCGATGTCTCAGGGCCAGATTCCACCGACCGAAACGACAGCACCCGCGCAGCACGAGCAATTCGCCGCTCGTCTTGACGAGCTTCAGCGACGCAGCGACGCATTGACCGTAGCGTTCGCTCGCGCACGACAGACACGCCAAATCATCATGTTCGCCTTTCTCGCATTCGTCGTCGTGGCAGGCTGGAGCTTCTATTCGTTGGGAAATTCCGTCCGCAGCAAGGAGTATCAGGATCGCTTGCTGACCGAACTGCAAAAGTCGGTCGCCGACAACCAGGATACGTTCTCGAGTGAAGCACAGAAGCTGGTCGATGCCATCACGCCGGTGGTGACCACTGCGTTTGTCGATCAGTCGCAGAAGGACCTGCCGCTGTTCATGCAGGCGTTCGACAAGGAACGCGAAGATCTGATGGACAGTCTGCCGAAACGGATGTCCGAACACGTCGAGCAACACTACCACGGGATGGTGAGTCAGCACGAAAAGCTGCTGGACGCGGAATTCCCCGCCGCGAAGAACCCAGAAGTGCGAGACCGCATGATCGCCAACGTTCAGGACGCGCTGGATCGCCTCGTGAAGAAGTACTACGTCGAAGAGTTCCAGCGAGAATTCAAACTGATGTCGGCGGCCTGGAACGATTTCCCCGCCGCCGATGTTCCGGGTGAGGGAGAACCGCCGCTCACCGAACTGCTCAAGGGAGAAATTGTGGAGCTGTTGGCCGCCGTCGCGCGGTATCGCCATGTCGAACCCGAATCACCGCCGCGATGATTGTTTCGGCCGCCGCGACTTCTTTCCCATTTGTTCCTCTCCCATCGAAAGGGTTTCCTCATGAGTTCCGCAACGCCTCAATCCACGACCGCCGCGAGTCCGGGTCTGGCCGCCCGCGTCGATCAACTGGCCCAAAAGCTCTCGCAACACGAAGCGGCTCTGAATCGCTCGTCCACCACCATGCTGATTGTGGGCCTGCTGGCGCTCGCGCTGCTGTCCGCCTACTTCTACTTCGGCTATCACATGATCGCCGACCTGCTGGAGCCAAAACATCTGGTTCCGTTCGGTGCGAACATGCTGGAAACGAATCTGCCGACGGCTCGCGAAGCCATCACCAAGCAGATTTCGGATTCGGCTCCGGCGTGGGCGGATCAACTCAGTGTTCAAGCACGCAATTCCCTGCCGACGCTGCGAGTCAAACTGGAAGATTATGTCCTCGCCCAAACGGGCGACATGCTGGGGCAGGCGACCAAGCTGACCGAAGAGCAGTTTCGCAAAACGATCGCCGAGAATCGCGAACTGCTCGACAGGGGATTTGAAGAACTCGCCGCGAGCGAGACGCTTTCCGACGAGTCATTGCAGGCGCTCGTGGTCGCCCTGGAACAGCAACTGCAAGCCGACATGAAGGCCGACGCGGAAACCGTGCTGGACACGCTGCAAGACCTCCGCGCCCGTGTTCAGCGGTTGCAATCGGGCAAGGAAACCGACGAAGTCGAACAAATCGCTCGTCGAGTCTTGATGATCGCCCGACGATTGCAGTTGATGGAGGCCGATCCCCAGCCGATCCAGCCACCTGCTGTTAAGTTCGCCTCGGTCGCCAAGCCGCCCGAGAAGAAAGCTGACTCCGAAACCGCAACGTCTGATGCGGCGAAAGCTGACGAGCCGGTAAATCGACCGAACGCCGCCGCCAAGGACGAAGCACCAGTCAAGGAAAAAGAAGCGGATCCGACTGCGGAGAACTCCAAGCCGAAGTCCGAGTAGCGGGGGAATGGAGAGTGCCAGGAAGTGTGAGGATGCGGACTCCCACCGGCAGGGGTTTCTTCAAAGCCAGAAAACGCCCCTGCCGCCGTATCGTGGGCGAAGTGAAAGTGAGGTCTGCCAATGAGGCAACGATTCTTGCAAGCCACTGCTTTGGTGATCGGTCTGCTCGGTATCCCATCCCTCGTGTGGCAGATCTGCGGAGCTTGGCCACCGGGTGAACTACAACTCCAGTTTTTCGGACTGCAGGCCATTGTCATCGGTGTCTTCGTGGCATACGGCTTGGGCTGGGCATATTGCTCTCCGAGCGTCCGTTCGTCCGAGGAAATCAAATCACAAAGGCATAAAGGCAAAGGGGGGCAGGAATCTTTGATTGGGCTTGATGGTGAGGGAAACAACGCGTCCTGAACCAACACTGTTCGGCACGGCGAATGAGGGGTCTTGAGTCGGCGGTCAAGCATCGGGAATTCGTACGATCCGCGCCGGGTGCCACTGGCGAGAGTTTTGGCTCACCAGTGCTTTTCTCTTTCGATCAATGGCATCCAGAGCACTGGCGGCCCAAAGCGGCCGCCAGTGGCACCCGGCGCAAATCGCCGTGCCGTAGCCGGACAGGCTGGTGAGCGGGGGATGTCAGTCCCCCGAGTCTTCAGCGGCGATGGACTCGCCCAGAACGAGACTACGACTCGTAGGATGGGCACTCCTGCCCGTCCGGTCTTCTATGCCAAGGCCGAAGCTTCCATGCCAAAGCCGGACGGGCAGGAGTGCCGATCCTACGTCAGGGTCGGACAACTCCTGCCGGTCGGCTTACTCTCGGTCGAGCGAGTGGCTACACTTTTGCCGCGTTTCGTCTCGTTCCCAAGCTCCCGCTTGGGAACGGCCACCGACCAAGCTCCCGCTTGGCGTCTGGAATTGTGCAGCGCGACATCTGACGAGAACAGCACC
>JAYVOX010000516.1:0-17843 GCA_043757695.1 Schlesneria sp. | reverse complement strand
ACTGCGCGTCGCTCTATCGCTTCAAGGCTCCCGATCTGAACATGAGCTTCCCGCCGCTCAGTTGGCAGACCTACGACATCGACTTCACCGCGCCGAAGTTCGACGCCGCTGGCCAGCGAATCGCGAAGGGACGCATCACGATTCGACACAACGGCATCGTCGTTCACAACCATTTGGAGTTGGAGAACAAGACCGGCGGCGGTACGCCCGAGGGCCCGAATCCGCTCCCGATCCTCTTCCAGAACCACGGCAACCCAGTCCACTTTCGCAACGTCTGGCTCGTCGATCACGACGCACAGCCCGCCCTCGTCGCAGCCGACTGCGATAGCTCGATGGTCTCTTCCTACTGCGTTCCCGAGTTGAAGTGCCGCCACCTGCGAGCGAGACGTTGCCGGTGAGAGCCTGTGGCTTTTTTAGGACGACTCCTCAATCCGGACGCGACTTCGCCGGCAGCACACCGATCTTCAAACTGGTCGGGTGAGCGGCGGATCGAAATACGCGATGAGTCGCCTTCTGAAAATCGTCCGACTTCGCGAAGTAGATGTTCGGGACAAACGTCTGCGGGTTGCGATCGACGAGCGGGAACCATGTGCTTTGAATCTGCACCATCAGGCGGTGTCCTTTCTGGAACCGGTGCAGCACGTCGAGCAACTCGAAGCGGACTCGTGTCGGCTCGCCCGGTTTGAACGGCTCGGGCTTCGCGTAATCGTTGCGGAAGCGGCCACGAAAGACCTCGCTGCGGATCAGCATTTGGTAGCCAGCGAGCGGCGTGGTTTCGGGAGCATCGGGACGCACGTCAATCAGCTTCACAATCCAGTCAGCGTCGGTGCCTGTTGTCGAAACCCACAGGTCGGCTTCCAGCGGCCCGGCCAGCACCGTGTCCTCTGTGAACACTTCGGTCTGATACGTCAGCACGTCGGGGCGGCGCGAGGCGAAACGCTGGTCATCGACCATGTACTCGATCGTCATCTTGGGCGTGATGATCTCGCAGTAAGGGACCGGCTTGTTCGGATCGCTGACGAACTCGTCAAAGTTTGCGTCGGTGGCGGAATTGTCGGGGGGCGAGAACTTCAAAACGCCTGCCTCATGTAGGAAGAGCCGTTGGGTTTCAGTCTTCTTCGGGGGCCAGTGATCGAAGGTGCGCCAAGCGTTCGAGCCGGTCTCGAACACGGTCGCCTCAGCCGGCGCGGGGAGGTCCTTGTCCTTGAGGTACTTCTCGAAGAACGGCAGCTCGATCTCGGCGCGATAGAACGCGGCGGTCTTCGAGCCGAACGTCACGTTGCCGAGCTTGTCCCCGTCCACCGAAGCCCAGCCGCCGTGATGCCACGGCCCGACGACCAGCACGCTCTTCACCTGCGGGTTCTGTTGTTCGATCGAGTGATACGTTTTGAATGAGCCGTAGAGGTCTTCCGCGTCATACCAACCGGTGACAGTCATCACAGCCGGAGCGACGTTCTTCAGATGCGGGATTAAGGCACGCTGCTGCCAGAACTCATCGCGATTCGGATGCAGCATCATCTCCTGCCAGAACGGAATCGTCCCCTTGAGGTAGAGCTTGTCGATGTTCTCGACCGAACCCGCTTCGAGAAACATCTTGTAGCCGTCGGGCGTCGGGTAGACGTAGGGCTTCGGCGGCTCGGTCGTCGGCTTGGGCCGTTCGGTGGCGTTGCCGGTCAGCCACTTGAAGGCATGAGCCAGAAAGAACGAGCCGTGATGCAGGAAGTCGTCAAAGTACCAGTCGCCGACGGGAGCCTGCGGTGAGACGGCCTTCAACGCCGGATGAGCATCAATCATCCCGGCCGCCGCATAGAAGCCGGGGTACGAGATGCCATACATGCCGACTCGCCCATTGTGATTCGGCACGTTCTTGAGCAACCATTCGATCGTGTCAAACGTGTCCGAACTTTCATCGACATCGGTCGGCTTGGTCTTGTTCGGCAGATGCGGCGTGACTTGGGTGAATTCCCCCTCGGAAGCGAACCTTCCGCGCACGTCCTGATTGACGAAGATGTATCCCGCCTTGATGAAGTGTTCGCTGGGGCCGAACTTCGACGGGTACTTGTCCTCGCCATACGGCCCGACGTTGTACGGAGTCCGCTTCATGAGCATCGGGTACGTCTTGGTCGCATCGTTCGGCACGAAGACGGCCGTCATCAATTTCACGCCGTCCCGCATCGGGATCAGGTACTCGTGCTTCGTGTAGTGAAGCCGGATGTAGCTCTCCGGCTGCTGGATTTCCTGAGCGACCGCTGGAGTTGAATCTCCCGCCGCAATCGACCACCAAACCAACACCAACGTGGCACGAATGACGTTACGCATGAGCGACTGTCCCCAAAAAAGTGTTCTGAATGGTCCGCGATTTGTCGGAGCGTGGCGCATTACAAGTCGATCGCCCGGCGGCGACGCAGCGCAAAAGCTCGGATGAATGTCGAGCGGAATGCGCTACTCACGGGTGATTTCAGCGCCCACTCTGTGGGGCAAGGGAAGTGGTTGCAGACCCCTGCCTAAGGTAGCCCTGTCGCTCCGCGACAGGAAGCGAGGTCAACAGCAGAGCGTCGATCTGTCGATTCGTCGGGTTCAACAATGGACATCTTGGGCGCGATCTCGCCACCTGTCGCGGAGCGACAGGGCTACCATCAACCAGCGACGGCACCTCTTCGAGTCGGTTCTACAATGGTCGCCTGTTTCGTGAGTCACCGGGAGGCTACAAACTTCCCCCACGAGTCATTCTTCCACCGATCATGAGACAGGATCAACGCGCGATGACGAACTCCGATATAGGCTCTGCTTCACGTGGGATGCGCACGGCGTGGCTGGTTGTGGCGTTGCTCGTGCCTGTGGCTCTGTTGAATTATCTCGACCGACAGATGCTGGCGGCGATGAAGTCGTCCGTGGTGCAGGACATTCCCGGCATCGACCAACAGGCGCAGTGGGGAATGATCCTCGCACTCTTCAAGTGGGTGTATGCGTTCCTCAGTCCGGTCGGTGGTTATCTGGCCGACCGCTTCAGCCGCCGACACGTCATCGCGGGGAGCCTGTTTGTGTGGTCGGCCGTCACGTGGACGACGGGCCATGTCACGACGTATGAGCAGTTGTTGTGGACTCGCGCGCTGATGGGGATCAGCGAGGCGTTCTATATTCCGGCAGCGCTGGCTTTGATCGCGGACTATCACGTCGGGCCAACACGTTCGCGGGCGATTGGCTTGCATCAGATGGGCATTTACGCGGGCGTGATCGTGGGTGGCTTTAGTGGGTATGTCGCCGATCAACCATCGCTCGGCTGGCGTTGGGCGTTTGATGCGTGCGGATTGGTCGGCATTCTCTACGCGCTGCCACTCTTCTTCCTGTTGCAGAACCCCGTTCGACCGGCCGACAGCCTCGGTGTGAAACGCAGCTCACCACTGGCCACGATCACGGAGTTGCTTGGCAACCGCTCGTTCCTCTTGCTCGTGCTGTGTTTCACGCTGCCTGCATTGGCGGGCTGGATCGTGCGCGACTGGATGCCGTCGATTTTGAAGGAGCAGTTCCAGATCGGTCAGGGGAAGGCAGGAGTTTCCGCGACGTTGTATTGGCAGGTCGCGGCGATTGTCGGTGCGATGACGGGTGGGTGGCTGGCAGATCGTTGGATGTTGAAGACGCCACGCGGCCGCATCTTCGTCAGCGCGATTGGCATATCACTCATCGTCCCGGCGATGTTTGGCGTCGGCTTCGCACCGCAGACGGGGCAGCTTTGGGTGGCGGTCGCGTTCCTGATTCTGTTCGGTCTCGGCTGGGGTTTCTTCGACTGCAACAACATGCCGATCCTCTGCCAGATCGTTCGCCCCGAACTGCGTGCGAGTGGCTACGGCATCATGAATCTTGTCAGCATCAGTTGTGGCGGACTGGCCGACTGGGGCTTCGGCATCCTGCGCGATCGGCAAGTGCCCCTCTTCGGGATCTTCAGCCTCTTCGCCAGCGCCGCAGTGATCTCCGTCGTCCTCATGCTGCTCATCCAACCTCGCGATACTGAGCTGCGAGCCGAGTAGGGCCGATTCCACCGGCCTACTTCAGTGACGTAGCCTGCTTCGGCATGGTGTAAAAAGACCGGTAGAGCCGGCCCCGTTGCTGGCCGTCCAAGCCACGGCAGGTGGCACCCGTTCCAGTGCAGGCATTCGTCACGCGATCAACTCATGGACGACGTTGCCGTGGACATCGGTCAGGCGGAAGTCGCGACCGGCGTAGCGGTAGGTCAGGCGTTCATGGTCGATGCCGAGCAGGTGCAACACGGTGGCGTGGAGGTCGTGAACGTGAACGCGGTTCTCGACGGCATTCCAGCCGAGTTCATCAGTTGCACCGTGGACATGGCCTCCCTTCACGCCGCCACCGGCCAGCCACATGGAGAAGCCGTAGTGGTTGTGATCGCGGCCGTGACCGACGGACGAAACACCGGGGGTGGGAATCTCGACTGTCGGCGTGCGACCGAACTCCCCGCCCCAGATGACCAGCGTGTCGTCGAGCATCCCGCGCGACCGGAGATCATCGAGCAACGCTCCGATCGGTTGATCGCACTCGGTGGCGAGGTCTCGATGATTCTTCTCCAAGTTGTCGTGAGCATCCCACGGCTGGCCCGGTCGCTGCCAAATCTGCACAAACCGGACGCCACGTTCGAGCAACCGGCGTCCGATCAACAACTGTCGGCCATACGTCGTGTCGCCGTATCGGTCGCGAATCGAGTGCGGTTCGAGACTCACGTCGAACGCCTCGGTCGCTTCGCTCTGCATCCGATAGGCGAGTTCAAACGATTGAATGCGGGCCTCCAACTGGGCGTCCGCACCGCGTGCGGCGAGATGTTCCTGATTGAGTTGTTGGAGCAGATCGAGCTGCGTCCGTTGTCGGCCCGGTCGCACGAAGTCGTTCCGAATGTGTTCGACCAACTTGTGAGCTTCTCGATGTTGCGAGTCGATATAGGTCCCCTGATAGGCTCCCGGCAGGAACGCGGATCGCCAGTTGTTGCCCGCCGTGGCGGGGGTTCCACCGGGACACATCACGATGAAGCCGGGCAGGTTTTGATTGTCTGTCCCCAGCCCGTAAGTCACCCACGCTCCCATGCTCGGGCGCGACTGCCGCGTGTCGCCGCAGTTCATCATCAGGTACGACGGCTCGTGATTGGGGACATCGGTGTGCATCGACCGAATGACGCACAAGTCGTCGGCCGAACGCGCCACATGGGGAAACAGTTCGCTGATCTCGAGGCCGCTCTGACCGTACTTTTGGAACTGGAAAGGCGAGGCGAAGGCGGCTCCCGTTTTGCGTTCGGTGCGCTGCGAAGTTGGCAGCGACCGGCCGTGATACTGCGCGAGGATCGGCTTCGGATCGAACGTGTCGATGTGCGAGACGCCGCCGTTCATGAACAGGTGAATGACTCGCTTGGCCTTCGCGGCGAAATGCGGTTGCTTCGAGGCCAGCGGTGAGGGGCTGGCGACGGACTCTGTGATCGCGCCTCCCGCCGCTGCCTCGCGCGCAAGCAAGTCGGCCATGCCAAGCCAGCCCATCCCGATCCCCGCACGAGTCAGCCAGTCGCGTCGTGTCTGCATGGTTGATTCCTCTCAACACGTCATAGGATGGGCACTCTTGCCCGTCCACTTTGCCGTACATCAAAACCAGAAGACGGGCACGAGTGCCCATCCTACGGGTTAGTCGATGAACACGAACTCGTTCGAGAGGAGCAGGACTTGGAGATACTCCTCCCAACGAGTGAAGAATTGCGGCGCATCGAGCGGTTCGTGGGTGGACACAGACGACAGGTATTCGCTGCCGAGAGTCTGCTCTGCGGGACGAGCCTGACGACCGAACAGCAAGCGATGCACGGCGTCGATCTGTTCAGCCAATGTTGGCTGACTTGTGATCTCGGGCCGCGCGGCCAAGCACTTCACCTGCTGCTTTAAGAACGGGCCGTTCATCAGGAACAGCGCCTGTTGAGGGACCGTGGATTGATGGCGTTGCGGACTGGAGGCATCGGGCGGCGCGAAGTCGAACGTGCGCAGTTCGCCCGGCAAATTCTGGCGGTCGATGAAGCCGTAGACCGATCGTCGCGGTGAGGGCTGCGCGGCGAACAAGTCCACCGCGGGACCATTCATTGTGAAGTCCAACTGACCGGAGACTTGCAGCAGCGCATCGCGCATCGCCTCCCAATCGAGTCGTCGTCGGTTCATGGACCAGAGCAACGTGTTCTCGGGATCGCGCGTTCGCGCGTGCCGAACAGCTTCTGCTCCGGTTTCCTCCCCTCGGCGGGGAGGGTTAGGGAGGGGGGGCGATGAAAGGTTGATGCCTGATTCGATATCGTCCCCCCTCCCCAGCCCTCCCCGCCGAGGGGAGGGAGGAAGAGCCGGAGACCTGCGGTCGGGCGTTTCGGCGGGGTCGGGAGACCCGCGCCGAACGTGCCGGACAGTCGCCTCATCGCGAACGAACGAACTCTGCTGACGGTACGTTGTCGAGAGCATGATCTCGCGGTGGAGCGACTTGATTGACCAACCGCTCGCGATGAAGCGGTGGGCCAGATGATCGAGCAGTTCGGGGTGAGTCGGACGTTCGCCACGGAGTCCGAAATCGCTGGGCGTTCGCACGAGACCCGCTCCGAAATGGTGCATCCAGACACGATTGACGAGGACGCGCGCGGTGAGCGGGTTGTCGGCGCTGGCAATGGCCCGCGCGAGTTCCAATCGTCCGCTGCCGTGTTGAAACGGCTGTCGCTCAACGCGAGTGAGCGCGGCGAGAAACTGCCTCGGGACGACTTCGCCGGGGTTGCTTGCGTTGCCTCGAATGAAGACGCGCGAGTCGGTCGGATGTCGTGCCTCTTCCAAGGCCATCGCGTGGGGAGCGGCCTCCACTGAGCCGATCCAATCCGTGACCAACCGCTGCTTACCGTGAAGCTGCAACTGCGTCGTGGCATCGACGAACAGAAACTCTTCCACGTCGTCGAGCGCGATCGTCAGCGGCGAGTCCGCTCCGCAGAACGACTGTCGCAACTCTTCCCACTCGGGTTCGTCGAGGCACTTCGCGTCGGGGTTCTCCTTGATCTGTTGCTGCCACCGCTGATCGACCTCGTGCAGCAAGCGAGCATAGATTTGCGCGGCCTCGGTCAGATTCTGTGGCGGCGATTTGGCGAGTGCGGCAGCGACGAGTGAGTTGCTGCGCGGGGTTTGTTCGAGTTGCGCGGCCCGTTGCGAAAGGGAGCGCGAGGCTCCTGCCGAGCCGTGCTGGATTGGGATCTCACTGGATACTCGCGGCTCGGCGGGAGCCTCGCCCTCCCGTAACGTCTTTTTCAACGGGGTGTTCGAGGCCTTCGATTGAACAAGTTCAAGCCACGGTGCGAAGACCGGATCATGCTGCCGACGCGCTCGTTCGAGGAACCGTGCCCAGCGTTGGACCATCACGGGGTTCAAGTCCTTGCTCGCGTCGATCAAGAACATCACCGCGAGGAAGTTCGCTTGCACCGGTTCGCGCTGACCGGCGACGAGGTACTCGGCGAACTTCGCGCGGAAGGAGGCGGTCAGGGCGGCGTGCTGCTGTTGCAGATACGTATCGAGTTGGCTCGATCGTCGCTGCAGTTCCGCGAGGTATTTCTCGAAGGGGCCGTGCTGCGACGCGGGCAGGATCAGTGGCGGAATGCGTGGCTCGACGGAACTCGCGAAGACGCCGTGCAAACTGTAGTAGTCGCGCGTCGGGATCGGGTCGAACTTGTGATCGTGACAACGGGCGCAGCTCACGGTCAGGCCGAGCAGCCCGCGCGTGACCACGTCGATGCGGTCGTCGATGATGTCGTGCGGACTGTTCAGAAACCGTGGACCCAGTGTGAGGAAGCCGAGTGCGGCGAGACGGCTGGGATTCGAGTGGTTGGTCTGGGGATCGCGATTCTGTTCCGTGAGGTCCGCCGCCAGTTGCTCGATGATGAACCCGTCGAACGGCAGGTCCGAGTTGAATGCGGCGATCACATAGTCGCGGTAGGTCCACGAAGAGGGGAAGCGCGGGTTCTCATTCAATCGCACATAGCCCTTGGTGTCGGAGTAACGAGCCACGTCGAGCCAGTGTCGTCCCCAACGTTCGCCGTAGCGCGGTGAATCGAGCAACCGTTGCACGACGCGGGCAAACGAGTCCGGCGCGGAGTCCTCTTCAAACGCGGCTACCTCGTCCGGTGTCGGTGGGAGGCCGTGGAGATCGAACGTCGCGCGACGCAGAAGCGTGCGACGATCCGCGAGTGGGTTCGGTGCGATTCCCGCCGCTTCGAGTCGCGCCAAGACAAACGCATCGACGGGAGTCGCGACTCGTTCGACAGTCTTCACAGCGGGGATGACCTGCGAACGGATCGGTTGAAACGCCCAGTGATCTCGCGTCGCTTCGACGCTGACTCCGACCAAACGGCCGCGCGTTTTCGCAGTGTCATCGGGACTCGCTGACAACGTGTTGCTGGCCGCGTGCCAACCTTTTGCACCTGTCGTGACCCACTTCTCCATCGAGGCGATTACCTGCTCCGGCAACTTTCCGCGCGGTGGCATCTTGATCGCACCACCGTAGCGCACGACCTCGATCAGCAGGCTCTGCTCGGGTGAGTTGGCGGTGATCACGGGACCGCTGTCGCCACCGTGAGCCAGACCCGTGGGGGAGTCGAGCCGCAAGTTCGACTCCTGCTTCTTCGCCCCGTGACACGACTGACAATGTTCGACAAAAATCGGGCGAACTTCTTTCTCGAAGAAGTCGCGGGCTTGTCGTCCGGCCGTTTGTTGCTCGCTCGTCTGCGCGTCTGCGGCGAGGGGGACTTGTCCCTGTGCGACGCGAGCGGTCTCAGCCCCCTTCATCACCACGGCCAATAGCCCCGCGACAAACAACGCTCGAATCCTGAGTGGCAACGGAAGACCTCGCGCGATGGAGCTGACGATGGTGATGGAATAGCTCGCCTACTGTAGTCTCGTCGCTCCGCCGACGGGACCACAGCACACGGTCAGGACCGGTGCCTCAACAACTGTCGGGGTTTGGTGAGCCAGGTGCCGTGAGGCCCCGGACTGTTCGACGAAGAACCCGGGGCCTCACGGCACCCGGCTCACCTCGATCATCGGATTGATAACGCCAGTTGTTGATGCGCCGGTCCTGATCCCCTCTTCCCGTCTCATCCGTGTTCCGGCCCTGCTATCCGTGCGATTCACTCTTCGCTCGAAGGAGAGACCGCACGGATGCAAAGCCGGATCGCACGGATGAAGGAAGGCGTGCAAGGACTCAGACTCCGTTCCCGTGTTACCTCACACGGCAGAAATGAACGCATTGTCGCACCGCACGCGCTACTGTGGTCTTCCAATCTCGCCCCCATATTTCACGGGATCGAGATGAATTCCCGCAAGTTGAAGAGCGCGTGCGCGGCGTCTTTCCAAACGGCGACGCTCCCCAGTACTTGATCGCTCGGCACCTGATGCAGTTCGGCAAACAGGGCGATGGCCTGCGCGAACCGGTTCCGCTCGACATCACTCGGCGGGCGACTGAGGGCGGTCACAAACATGGCGTCGATGCGTGCCGCCAGCGTCTGCTCTGTGTGACTGACGAGACGCTGGCTCCAAACATCCGCCTGCTGCAACACGAACGGATCGTTCAGGAGCGCGAGTGCCTGTGCCGGGACATTGGTCACATCGCGACGGCCTTGCGCGACCTTGCCGCCGGGAAAATTGAAGGCTCCCAAAAATTGGGGCGACTCCATCAAGTTGTTCTTGATGTAGACGCTCCGTCGGCCGAGACCATCGAGCGGCCCGGCGAACAACCGGCGATCGGCGTTTGATTGCTCGCGGTACGGCTGAATGCTCGGCCCCAGCAGCGTTCGGTCGAGTCGCCCTGAGGTAGCGAGGACCGCGTCGCGAATCGCCTCCGCCTCCAAACGCCGCGAGGAGTAATGCTGAAGCAGCCGGTTGTCGGGATCGGTCTCGCGCGCGAGGGAACTCGGTTCACTCGACATCTGAAACGTGCGCGACAGCACGATAAATTGCACCAGTTTCTTGATCGACCAACCTTCTTCGACGAACCGCGCGGCCAACTCATCGAGCAACTCGGGGTGCGAGGGCAGTTCACCGAGATGCCCGAAGTCATCGACCGTTCTGACCAGACCGGCTCCGAACAGATGCTGCCAGACACGATTGACCATGACGCGCGCGGTGAGCGGATTGTCGCGACTGGCGATGCGTGCGGCGAGTTCCAAACGTCCACTGCCAGCGGCGGGAAAGACCTCGTTCACGGGAGACAACGCTTCCAGATAACGTCGCGCCACGAGTTCGCCCGGCCGGAAGCAATCGCCGCGCATGAGGACTGGTTGTTGGCAACCCGGTCCAAAGTCGGCCACGCCCGGCGCGATGCGCGGCAACGCCAACTCGCTCTCGGCTTGACGGTACTCACGCACCAATCGTTCGAGCGTCGGCGATTGCGTGATCGAGTTGTTCAGCAGCCCACGCTTCAACAGCGCGTTGAGCCACGTCACGTCTTCATCCGTCGCGCGGTCATCGGCCCAGGCGCGAAGCGCGTTCGCGATGATCGTCGCGTACCGATCGGCGACCTCGTCCACGGTGAAGGCGACGCCGGGCGAGAAGACGCGTGCGAGATGTCCGACCTCACTGCGCGGCGTCTCGGGGCCGTCGTGCCAGACGGCGCGCGTGATCCCGAAAAACGAACGCGGGTTCTCGGCCGCCTGCTCCCACGGCAGCTTGTAATTCGCGCCGTCGCCCCCCAACGCACTGAGTTGATCGGGGAACTTCGGGTTGTCGAACATGGTCATCAGTTCGGCGTAGATGCGGACTGCCTCGCGATCGGCGGGAGGTGAGAACGTCACCCAGTGCAGTTCGGGCGACGTGAGTGCGCGGTAGTTGGCGTAGTTCAACTGGCAGTTGTTGGAGACGAGTCGCACGGCACTGCTGCGCTGGCCGAGGACTTGAAAGCTGAGATGCTTCTTCGTCCCTGACAAGAGCGGAGACCGGATCGCACCGTTCAGTTTCTCGGAGACCGTGTGCGTGTGCAGGCCAGCGGGGAGGAGCGACTTGAAGAGCGTCGTCCCTTCTGAGTTCAGCCATAGCTGGCCACTGCGCGACGCGACACCGTGCGGCCCAGGTTCGCGCTGCAACGCTTGTCCCTCTGCTTGCCAGCCGTGTTGTTCGGCAGTGCGAAAATCGGTGTGAGTCTCGAATGCGGTTTGATTGAACTCCGTTCGCGTGCGGTCTTCCGTCGCGTGACTGCTGGCGAGTCGCAGCCATTCGCCCTGCACGCGCGACTCATCAATCAGCGCCGCCCGCGCGATCGCCCGCCACGGTTCGAGCGGGTCTTCCAGCGGAAACGGCTGCTCCTGCAAGAGGCCCGCAAACTGGGCGAGTCGCTGCGGATCGAGCGGCGCGACCACGGCGGCGGTGTCGGGCCGGTCGAGGCGATGCGCGTGAGTTGCCAGCAGGTACTGTTTCACCGACGCGGCCTCTGCCAGCCAGAGCCGCGACACTTCACGGCGAATCTCCGACTTCAACGTGCCGAGTCGTTCGATCGTTTTTGCGTTGGCGGTGGGGCCGTCGAGCGTGTGGCTCACCAGTCGCGAGCTTCTCACAACGCCGAGCAGCGCGTGGTAGTCCTTCGTCGAGATCGCATCGAGCTTGTGATCGTGGCACCGCGCACACGCGACGGTCGTCGCTTGAAAAGCTTTCGTCAGCGTGTCGATCTGGTTGTCGGCCACGTCGTAGCCGATCGACTTCAGCGTGATGCAGTCGTCGTGATTCACTTCACCAAATCGAAAGAAGGCGGTCCCGATCGGCGACTCGCGAAAGTTCTCCGCCCGATTCCAACGCGGCTCGGGCAGCAAGTCGCCCGCGATCTGTTCGCGAATGAGTTGGTCGTACGGCACGTCGTCGTTGAACGCGCGGATGAGGTAGTCGCGGTAACGCCACGCATGATGGACTTCGTAATTCCATTCGTTGCCGTGCGTCTCCGAAAATCGAACGACATCCAACCAGTGCCTCGCCCAGCGCTCACCAAAGTGAGGCGAGGCGAGCAAGTCATCGACCAGCTTCTGAATGGCCAGTGTCGGCGGCACGTTGTCTCGCACGAAAGCTTCGAGTTGTTCACTCGTGGGCGGGAGACCGGTGAGTACGAGACTCAATCGCCGAGCGAGCGTATGTGGCTCGGCTGCGCGGCCCGGCGAGAGTCCCGCCGCTTCGAGACGATTCAACACGAACTGGTCGATCGGATGGGGCGACCAGTCGGTGAGAGTGACCTTCGGGGCAGCGTGGCGTCGCACCGGGTGCAGGCTCCACCAATCGAGCCGTCGCTGAAAGACTTGTTCCCACGACTCACCTTCCTTCACCGTGATCGCCTTTCCCACCGGAGCCGGTGCGCCGCGTCGAACCCATTCGGTCAGTTCGGTAATGGCCGCTTCGGGCATTCGTCCCTTGGGAGGCATCTTCAAGTCGTCGTTGTCGTAGCGAATGGCCGACAGCAACAAACTGGCTTCGGGCTGAGTCGCGTTGATCGTGGCACCCGTCTCGCCACCGCGTCGGAGACTGTCGGCATCGTCCAGCCGCAGTTCGCCGCCGAGCGTCTTCGAGTCGGCCGAATGACATTCGTAGCAGTGCGTCACGAGCAATGGTCGAATCTTTTTCTCGAAGTATTCCAGCCCGGCGTCATCGGCCGCGCAGGACGTTCGCGACAGGCATCCCGCCAGCAGAATGGCCAACACCACGGTGAGTCTTCGCATGTCTGTCGTTCCCATTTTTGAATTCACGATCGTTGACCTCAATCCAATTCGTCAGCGTTGCTTCAGTCCAAATACAGGGCCGCGTTGCCGATCAGCAGCATCTGGCAGAGATCGCTCCACGCTCGTTGCCGCGCGGTGTTTGTGTCTGTCGGACTCGCACTCGTTTGGTTTGA
Organism: Schlesneria sp.; assembly: GCA_043757695.1. Taxonomy (GTDB): domain Bacteria; phylum Planctomycetota; class Planctomycetia; order Planctomycetales; family Planctomycetaceae; genus Schlesneria. The sequence goes on along the minus strand of JAYVOX010000516.1, from coordinate 4,937 downwards.
GTACTCGGCGGTCTGCTCCGTGAGGAACCGCTTCGTCGTCGCGATTTGCTCGTCCGTGGGAGTGCGCCCCTGCGCGAGGACGAAGGCGTGCGTCAGTCGATCCGAGTCATTGGGCGAGCGGCAAGTACTGGCATACCCAGTCGTAGGATGGACGCCTCGTCCCGTCCGTCACAACCAGCGGCAACTCGGACGGACGAGGCGTCCATCCTACGGGTAAATCTGTTCCTGCCGCTCGCCTTAGCGGCGTGTTGAAGAATCGTAGGATGGACGCCTCGTCCGTCCTTTTCCAATTGCTTTTCGCTCGGACGAGGCGTCCAAGCTACGTTTTTCAACAGGCTGCTAGCCCTCTCCCCCGAGGACGGGGGAGAGGGGACATGGCGTGGAGACTCGCTCACGTTCACTCTCGTCAGCTCGCGAAACGCCCAGTGATCGCTGGCATCCGCACCTTTCGCATCGGGGGCGAGGCCCGGTGTCCCCGCGATGATCCCGCGTTTGAAAAGGGACTTCTCGTCGGCCGATAACGGCGCATCGGGCGGCATCTCGTCGGAGGCGATTCGCTTCCAGAGTAAGCTTGCCTCAACGTCATGCGGCACGAGGACCGCGCCGTTCTCGCCGCCGCGAATGAGGCCACTCGGTGAGGAGGCGTTGAACTTTCCCTCCTGCTTCACCGGACCATGACACTTCACACAGTGCCGCTTCAACAGCGGAGCGATGTCGCGTTCAAAGTGCGGTGTGTCGGCAGCGAACGCTGTCGAGGCGACTACAGAGAGCAGTATCACCAAGGTGGTCAACAGCCTGTGCATGAAAGTCCTCGCGTTGTCGAGCAAGTTGCCAATTGATGGTAGCCCTGTCGCTCCGCGACAGGTGGCGTGGGCGCAATCAGGATGCCGATGCTTCCTGATGACTGATTCGTCATTGCCGCGTTCACTTTGCAACGCGCCTCCTGTCGCGGAGCGCCAGGGCTACCTTGCCCAGGCGACTTTGCAACGTCTCCTTGACCCTTTGTTTTCGTTGAGGAACCGCCCGACTTGTGTGGGAACCATCATGAAACGAATCCCCTCGCGTGATCGGAGGCGTTCCTCTGAGTCGTCCAATTCGAGCGGCCAGAGTATCATCCGCCCCGCCTGAGGGGAGCCGACTCGAACACATTTTTGAGGAACCACGCATGACCGTGAAATGCCTGAGTGCCGCGATCATCTTCAGCCTGTTTCTGGGAGCGGTCACGCTGCGTGCCGCCGATCCCATTGATCTCGGTGGCGTCACTGAGAAGCACGAGATGATCCCGATGCGAGACGGCGTGAAGTTGTCGGCGTTCATTTACACGCCGCCGGGTACGGGGCCGTGGCCGGTGTTGCTCGAACAGCGGTATGCCAACGGAAACGATCCTGGCACGCAGAAGTCGTTCGCTCAATTGGCGAAGGGCGGGTACGTGACCGTGCTGGCGAACTTCCGTGGTTCACAAAAATCGGAGGGCGTTTGGCGCGGATATCGGGCACTCGGTTGGGGCGAGTTGAAGGATGGTTATGACTTGGTCGAGTGGCTCGCGGCGCAGCCGTGGTCCACGGGAAAGATCGGGACATTGGGAAGTTCTCAAGCCGGGTTCGCACAGAACTTTTTGGCGGTCACACAGCCACCGCACCTCGCCGCGCAGTACATGATCGACACGGGACTGAGCCTCTATCACGAAGGCTATCGCATCGGCGGCATCACGCGGCCCGAGCGGTTCAAGGGAATGGACAAGGTCGCGCGCGTTCCCGAACACAACCGCGAGCTGATGGCCGAGTGGGATCAGCATCCGAACTTCGACGCCTATTGGCAGGACGAGGATTGTTCGCGCCACTTCGACAAGATGAACGTCCCCTGCTTCACGGTCGGCAGTTGGTTCGACTTCATGTGTGTCGGCTCGGTCGATAGCTACGTCGGGCGGCAGCATCGCGGCGGAGCGAAGTCGCGCGGGACACAGCAGCTTCTCATCGGCCCGTGGCTGCATGGTCGCTTCAAAGAGACGAACAAGTCGAACGAGATGACTTATCCCGAGAACGCCAAGTTCGCGATGGAAGGGCACCTGCTGAAGTGGTTCGATCATCACCTGAAGGGGATCGACAACAGAGTGACCCAGGAACCGTCGATCCGTTACTACGTGATGGGAGCGCTGGGCGAAGAGGGTGCGCCGGGGAACGAATGGCGCACGGCTTCCGATTGGCCAGTCGAGGCGAAGCTCACGCCTTACTTCCTGCTTCCTCCCTCCCCTCGGCGGGGAGGGCTGGGGAGGGGGGCCGATGAGTCGAACCCGCTTCAACAACAGGAATCACCTCCGAAAGAATCACCCCTCCCTAACCCTCCCCGTCGAGGGGAGGGAACAACGCCCAGAGAAGAACCGGAAGCATTCGTCGGTGGCCTATCAACGACAGCCCCGTCCTCTGCCGAGGCGACGGTGAGTTGGCTCGCCGATCCGCTCCAGCCCGCGTCGATCCCGAGCATCGCCTTCCCCGGCGCGAAGGATGCGCGCGAGTTCGAGTCTCACGCCGAAGTCCGCACATTCACGACCGACATACTGACGGAAGCGGTCGAGTGGACCGGCAAAGTTCAGGCCGAGTTGTTCGTCTCATCGTCCGCGAAGGACACCGACTTCATCGTCCGCCTGTGTGACGTTTATCCCGACGGTCGCTCGATGCTCATCATGGATTACGTCCGCCGAGCGCGCTATCGCGACGGATTCGATCACGAAGCGTTCCTCGAACCGGGCCAAATTCACAAGGTCGCGTTCGATGTCGGCTGGCTGAGCCAAGTCTTCAACAAAGGGCACCGCATCCGCATCACAGTGGCCAGCACCGGCGCTCCGTTCTACGAGTCGAATCCTAACACCGGCGAACCGCAGACGATCGAATTCCCAACCAACGCGGTCGTCGCGAAGAACACGCTGCACACGAACAAGATGAATGCCTCGCGAGTGATCGCGCCGGTGAAGTTGAAGTGATTTGGGTTGGCTCTTGATGGGAACCAGACATGAATCCAGTGACGATCATTGCTCGCAAGCGAGACGGCCACGAGTTGGCGGCCGATGAAATCTCCTACTTTATTACGAGCTTTGCGAAGGGAGCGATTCCCGACTATCAGATGGCCGCACTCGCGATGGCGATCTATCTGAAAGGAATGACGGCGGCTGAGACGACCGTACTGACCGCGTGCATGTTGGCCTCGGGCAAGAAGCTGGACTGGCCTCGTGCCACGCCATCCTCCGATGAGCTTGCTGCGGTCACGCGCAATCAACCCGCCACAAGACCAGGGTTCGATGGCGACGATACGGCCGAGGTTCAAGCCGTCACCGGTCAGTGGCTGCGTGTCGATCAGAATCCGCCCGCGGCGGTTCAACGCCAGGACGCGACCGAGTTGGAGCCGCCGAAGGTCGTACCTTCGAGCGGAGCTGCGCCACCTCTCGCGAATCCGACGTTGTTGATGGACGGTTCAACACGGATCGACAGTCGGCCCGAGTTGGCACTCGGCGGACGTGACACGACGGACATTGATGACGTGTTGGCACCTCCTGTCCTGGGCAGTTCTGCGTTGACGACGGACAGCGTGGTGATCAGGAATCTGTTCGGCGCTGCTCGCTTGGAATTGGTCTCGGAGCAACATGACACGGCCGACTTCGGGAACATCGCCGACTTGAATCGGACGCGGTATCGGCTGGCGTCAGGGCCTGTGGTGGACAAGCACTCGACCGGCGGTCTCGGTGACAAGACCTCGCTCATCTTGGCTCCGCTGCTGGCATGTTGCGGTCTGCGTGTCCCCATGATCTCGGGGCGAGGACTCGGGGCGACCGGCGGGACGCTCGACAAACTCGAAGCGATCCCCGGCTTTCGCACAAACCTGACGCTCAATGAGATTCGCAGCATTACCAGTCGCGTTGGCTGCGTGATCACCGGCGCGTCACCCGAACTCGCGCCGGTCGATCAGAAGCTGTATGCCCTGCGCGATGTCACCGGCACCGTCGCGTCGATCCCGCTCATCACCGCCAGCATCATGTCGAAGAAGTTGGCCGAAGGTTTGGACGCGCTCGTGCTGGACGTAAAGTTCGGCTCGGGTGCCTTCATGAAAACGCTGTCGTTAGCGCGGAAGCTGGCCGCGTCACTCGTGGAGACCGGGCAGCGCATGGGTGTGCAGACTTCGGCATTGCTGACGAACATGGATCAGCCGCTCGGACGCATGGTCGGGAACACGCTGGAGGTGGATGAGGCACTCACCGCACTGGCCGGAAACGGACCGAACGATCTTTGGGAAGTGACCCGTGAATTGGCGGCCGATCTCCTACTCACCACCGGCACGGCCAAGGATCGCGTCGAAGCGACACGCGTGTTGGAGGCACACATTGACTCGGGACGTGCCCTCGCCAAGTTTGTCGAGATGGTGGCGGCACAGGGTGGAAACCTGAACGCCCTCCGTCGCCGCTCAACATCGCAGTCGGACATCATTTCGCCGCGTACCGGGCATGTATCGCGGATCAATGCCGAAGCCCTGGGGCTGGCGGTCATCGATCTTGGAGGTGGCCGTCGCGTGATGACCGACCGCATCGATCACGGTGTCGGTTTAGAGATGCTCGTCCGGATTGGCGATCACGTGGAACTTGGCCAACCGTTGGTCAAAGTCTTCGCCACCGAGTCTCAGTTCAACGCGGTGAAGCCGATGATCCGCAACGCGATTCAAGTCCGCGAAGAGCCTGCGTCGCCCCCCTTGCTGATCTCGGAACGGATGGACTGACCTGCCGGTGGCGAACGTCACCGCAGGGTGCGTGGACACCTTCGTGGGCGAAACGTGTTGTGAATGAGTCAAGTTTCTTAGGCTCTCCGCCATTCCTGTTGGCCCGCAGAAATTAGCCGCAGGGCGCTAGCCCCGGTTAAGCGAAATCGAACCGGGGCTAGCGCCCTGCGGCTGATGTA
>JAYVOX010000515.1:0-4710 GCA_043757695.1 Schlesneria sp. | reverse complement strand
TTCTCCGAGTCGAAATCGAGGACACGGGACCGGGCATTTCGCCGGAGGACCAAGACAAGCTGTTCCGGCATTTCGAGCAGACCAAGACCGGGCAACAGACCGGGACCGGGACGGGGCTGGGCTTGGCGATCAGCCGGGAGTTTGTGCGTCTGATGGGAGGCGACATCACGGTCAACAGCCAGGTTGGCAAGGGCAGCGTCTTCGTCATTCGCCTGCCATTGAAAGTGGGCGAGGCCCAGGCAGTTCAAGCGAAAGACAACCCTCGGCATGTCCTGAGGCTCCAACCCGGACAGGCGACCTGCCGGGTGCTGATTGCCGACGACATCGAGGATAACCGCCAACTGCTGGCGCAGCTTCTCGCACCCGTCGGCTTCGAGATCCGGCTGGCAACCAACGGAGCGGAAGCCGTCCAAGAGTTTGAGCAGTGGCGGCCCCATCTGATCTTGATGGATTTCCGCATGCCCGTGATGGACGGCCACGAGGCGATCCGCCGGATTCGAGTGATGGCCGACGGGGAGGACGTGAAGATTATCGCGGTGACTGCCAGTGCGATGGATGACAACCGCCAGGAGTTGATGGAGGTCGGTGCGGACGATTTCATTGGCAAGCCGTTCCGGGAAGCCGAACTGTTCCACAAGATTCATGTCCACGTCGGGGTGGAGTACGTTTACGCCGAGGATTCGGCAGCCGCGGCCCCGGAGGAAGCGGCCGAGCTCACATCCGAGTCCCTGGCGGGCTGGCCGCAAGACCTCATCCAGCCGATGCGTGAAGCCGTCATCACGGCGGATCTGGACCAACTACTCGCCAAGATACAGGAGGTCGAAGCCCGCGATCCCCGTATTGCTCAGGGGCTGCGCCGCCTGGCCGAAGGCTTCCAATATCAGAAACTTCTGGATTTATTCAGCACGGAGGCCGCCATTGAATCCGGAAAACCCTAGACGTGTTGCCGGACAACCCGCCAGCATCTTGATTGTGGACGACACCCCCGCCAATCTGCAGGTGTTGGCTGGCATGCTCAAGGATCGCGGGTACAAGGTCCGCCCCGTTCCCGGCGGCAAGCTGGCTCTGTTGGCGGCGCAACGCGATCCCCCGGACTTGATCCTGCTCGACATCAACATGCCGGAGATGAACGGTTATGAAGTGTGTGAACACCTCAAAGCGGATGACAACCTCAACGGGATTCCCGTCATCTTCATCAGCGTTCTGACCGAGCCACTGGACAAGGTGAAAGCGTTTGCCATCGGCGGGGTGGATTACATCACCAAACCGTTTCAAGTGGACGAATTGCACGCGCGTGTCGAGACTCACCTGAAGCTGCGCCGCCTGCAAATCGAGTTGGAGGAGACCAACGCGCGACTGGCGAAGGTCGACCGCCGCAAGAACGAGTTCCTGGCGATGCTGGCCCACGAACTCCGCAACCCCCTCGCCCCCATCCGCAACGCCCTGCAAATCATGAAGAGTGGCGAGTGGCGAGTGGCGAGTGGCGAGAATGAAGAGCCTCGCGGCGATTCTCTCGCCACTCATCACTCGTCACTCGCCACTCCCTTGGCGATGATGGAGCGGCAGGTCGGCCAGATGGTGCGGCTGGTGGACGACTTGCTCGACGTGAGCCGCATCAGCCAGGGCAAGATCGAGCTCCGCAGGGGGCGGATCGAACTGGCATCCGCCGTCCACCACGCCGTCGAAGCCATCCGGCCGCAGTGCAAGAGCATGGATCATGCACTGACCGTCACGCTGCCGCCGAAACCGATATTCCTGAACGCCGACCCGACCCGGCTGGCTCAGGTGGTGGGCAACCTCCTCAACAACGCCAGCAAGTTCACCGACAAGGGTGGCCGCATCGAGTTAGTGGTGAGTGTCGAGTGGCGAGTGGCGAGTGAGAAAAAAAGGGGAGAGATCTACGATGACCGTTCAGCACTATCGGGAACTCGAGGTGTGGCAGGTTGCGATGAACCTGGCAGAGCAGTGTTACCTCGCGACGAAGAGCTTCCCCAAGGAGGAACTATTCGGCATGACCAGTCAGATTCGCCGAGCGGCGGCGTCGGTGCCAGCCAACATCGCCGAGGGACAGGGCCGACAGCACACGAAGGAATTCCTGAACCATCTGAGCATCGCGCGCGGATCGCTCATGGAGGTGGAAACGCACCTACTGCTCAGTCAACGAGTAGGCTTGTTCAATCAAACGACACTGGACGCGCTCCTGACGATGTCGGACGAAATCAGTCGGATGCTCTCGGGGCTTCGGCGGGCGCTGGAAGCGAAGCTCTGAAACTCGCCACTTGCCACTCGCCACTCGCCACTCCTTTTGCGGTGATCCGAGTGCGGGACAACGGCATCGGCATCGCCGCCGACCAGCTTCCCCACATCTTCGAGATGTTCGTACAGATTGATACTTCGCTGGAGCGTTCAGTCAGTGGGTTGGGCATCGGCCTGACACTGGTGAAAACCCTCGTGGAGATGCACGACGGCACGGTGGAAGTCCACAGTGCCGGTGTCGGTCAGGGCAGTGAGTTCGTGGTGCGTCTGCCGATCGTGGTTGAACTGCCCAAACCGCTGCCGCCAGAGCCGACCGTCAGCGAACCGACGACCATGATCGCCCGCCGGATCCTCGTGGTCGATGACAACCGGGACTCGGCAGAGTCGCTGGCGATGTTGTTGAAGCTGACCGGCCACGAGACGCACATCGCCTACGACGGCCTGGAGGCAGTGGAAGCGGCGGCGACGTTCCGGCCCGATGTCATCCTGCTCGACATCGGCCTGCCGAAACTGAACGGCTACGAAGCCTGTCGCAAGATCCGCGAACAACCGTGGAGCAAAGGCATCGTGATCGTCGCCTTAACCGGGTGGGGACAGGATGAGGACCGCCGTAAGTCCCAAGAGGCCGGGTTCGACGGCCACCTGGTCAAGCCGGTCGACCACGCCACCCTCACGAAGCTGCTGGCCGAGTTACGGCCGACCCGGGCCTGAGCTTGGCGAAGGCTTCCAATATCAGAAACTTCTGGATTTATTCAGCACGGAGGGCGTCCCTTGAATCCTGAGAAGCCGACAAGTGGCGCAGGGCAACCTGCCAGCATCCTGGTCGTGGACGACACGCCCGCCAATCTCCAGGTGTTGGCCGGCATGCTTAAGGATCGCGGCTACAAAGTCCGCCCGGTTCCGAGCGGCAAGCTGGCGCTGCTGGCGGCCGATCGCGATCCCCCGGACCTCATCCTGCTCGATATCAACATGCCGGAGATGAACGGCTACGAGGTGTGTGAACACCTCAAAGCCGCTGACAAGCTCAAGAGAATTCCCGTCATCTTCATCAGCGCTCTCACAGAACCGCTGGACAAGGTGAAGGCGTTTGCCATGGGCGGGGTGGATTACCTCACCAAGCCGTTTCAGATGGAAGAATTGCACGCGCGTGTCGAGACGCACCTGAAGCTCCGCCGCTTGCAAGTCGAGTTGGAGGAGGTCAACGCGCGACTGGCAAAGGTCAACGACCGGATGTCCCGCGACCTGAAGGCGGCGGCCAAAATTCAGGAGACGTTCCTACCTCGCGAGGTTCCAACAGTTCCGGGCACCGACTTCGCCTGGTGCTACCGGCCCTGCGACGAACTGGCCGGCGATGGCCTGAACATCATCCCGCTCGGCGAGGGGAGGGTTGGCCTCTACATCCTGGATGTCAGCGGTCATGGCGTGGCGTCGGCCCTGCTGTCGGTGACCATGAGCCGTCTCCTCTCGCCGCCATCGGAGCCGTCCTCGATTCTGATCCGGGAGGGAGACGTTGGGGCGGGGTCGGGAGACCCGCGCCGAACAAGGTGCGACATCACACCGCCCGCCGAGGTCGCCGCCCGCCTGAACCGGCTCTTCCCGTTCGATTCGGCGACCGGGCAGTTCGCCACGATGGTCTACGGGATTCTGAACGTTGCGACCGGGGAGTTCCGCTACGTCTCCGCCGGGCACCCCGGCCCGGTGCATCTGCCCTCCGGTGCCGATCCGGTGATTTTGGAGAGCCACGGGTTCCCGATCGGCTTGGCCGACGACGCCTTCGAGGAGCGGTCGATCCGTCTCGGGGCGGGAGACCGCCTGTACCTCTACTCCGATGGCATCCCCGAGGCGATGGACTCCGCCGGCAAGCTGTTTGGCAACGCCCGGCTCCTGGAAGCGATTGGACGAGGAAGAGCGGAACCGCTCCGCGAAGGGATCGCCACGTTGATGCGGGAGGTCGCGCGATGGCATGGTTCCGAGCGACCTCAAGACGACATCTCCATCCTGGCGGTCGAGGTCGCGCCAGGTGCCACTGTCAGAGACTTGCCGTTGTGAAGGGCTGATTTGGGTGGCACTGGCTGCAGCTTCACTCCTCCAACAAAATTGGGTGAGGATCGGGGTCAGGCACTTCGGAATTTTGGAATTGGCCGCGTTCAGACGGGATCGCATCCAACCCTCTGCTCGGCCAATTCCGAAATTCCGAAGTGCCTGACCCCTGACTGTTTGACCGTCCGTGGTCGCCATCAAGAGACGATAGGCAAACTCGGGGCGGCTCGACTCAGGCAGGAACGAGTCGATTTCGCGTTTAGGGATCGCCCGGTTCGGATGATCGGCCTTCGACTGAGTCGCCCACAATTTACCGGTCCGCGTGCGAGCGACGAGGTCGATTCCCGCATCGGTTCCCCACCGCTCCGGCCAGTCCTTCCACAACCAGACTTTGTCGAACTGGCCCCGATACCG
>JAYVOX010000514.1:0-4720 GCA_043757695.1 Schlesneria sp. | reverse complement strand
ATCGACATCACGATGCGGCAAGCGTCTTCATACGTTTGTCCGACCAACGCCGACTGCAACTCGGAACGGACGTTGTACGCCTCCTTGTTCCACTGCATCGCCAGCGGGTGTCGCCAGCCACCGGGTAAGACTCCGGCCGTTCCATCGTCCAGTTGCGGAGCGCTCTCAATCGCGATGGCCTTTAACCAACGGGCGTGCTTGTCGAGGTCATCGCTGCGTTCGGTCGGCTTCCAATCGGGGTGAGACCCCGTGTTCCAGAAGAGCGCTGTTTGACTCGACTGCCACGCTTCGGTCCAGTCGCCGCGATACGCCGCCACGAGCAACTCGCGCGAGTTCTGAAGTTCCCAGGCGAACCGCAGCTTGCTGAGTGTCCAGATCGGCGTCCGAATAATCGCGGGCCTGAGCGTCGCGAGCGGATGCAGTTCGCCCGTCGATGCCATCTGTTCGGCGAGGTCATCGTAATGAACGGCATGACCGCGCGCGGCCGCTTCGTCCCAGAGATCGCACAGCAGCGCGGCGTCATCGAGCAGCAGCAACTTCTGTTCGAGCGATCGCTCTTCGGAACGAATGCCGACCGCGACCAAGCGATTCAACAACGGCACGCCCAATTCTTTCGCCGGTCCCTGACTCAGCGCGGCCACCGCACACGCCGTGAACCAACGTGGCAGAGTGACTCCCGCCGGTTGAGTCGCCAGCGTGCGCTGCGTCCATTTCGAGATGTCCTTCAACTCGTCACTCGCGAACGATGGCGACTGCACGACGAGCGGCCGTTCGGCGAGTGAGGTCACGCCAGTCAGCTCGCGCACTTCGAGATGACTCAGACGAATTGAACGCGGTGCAGCACCGGGCAACCCGAAGAGGCCGATCGTCGCGACGGGGCCGATCAAATCGCGAGCCGGGTTCTCGATGAGGTGTCCCCAATGTCGGCCGTCACCGCTGACGAGAACTTGCAGCGTCCCGACTCCCGCCACGATCTTGAACCACTGCTGCGGCGCGTGATACGGCGGCGCGAAGCCATTCGGATCGAACTGCGCCGTATCGCGCTGCTCACCGGGTCGCAGTACGCCGAGCGTGATTTGCTGAGAGGTCGCGTCCTTGAAGTAGCCGACGCGATGCAGCGGCCGTCCGTCGCTGTCACCCAGAAAGAGACCGGTCCCCGGATCTGCCGATTCGATCCGCGCGATGACTTCGTACAGACCACGCTGCGCACCGAGTCGCTCGCGCGTCACAATCGGCACGCTGACGATCCCGATCTTCGTCGGTGAGTCGGTCGTCAGCGTGACCGATCCGTTGTCCTGACTCGTCAGTCCGGCAGGCATCTCGGCCGAAACAGCCCAAGGCAGCACTGCGACAGGACCGCCACCAAACACGAACGGGTGCGAGTTCTCGGGGAGAGTCGGCAACGGAGCGCTCTTGTGAATCGAGATGCCTCGCAACCGGAACTGACCCTCCACGTAAACCTCATCGGGGAGTGCAGACATCGGCGCGGTGAGTAGCGGCACGTCGCCGCGTGCGAGCGTGATGCCGCCCGCTTGATAACGGAGATCGAACGTTCCTGATCCCGCTCGCACATAGCTGCCGTTGTCGGTGGTGAGCAGTCCCCAACGGAGCGGCTTCGGTGACGAGTTCTCACGGACGATGGTGAAGGCGGCCCAATGATGTGGCTCGCGCCGCGTATAGAACCGGAGCGCGACACCCTGCGGTCCGCGCCAGAAGAAGAGCGTGAAGTCGGTCATCTCAAGCGGCGTCAGTCGCAACAACGTCTCGTCGGTCCACGCCGCTCGCAATCGACCGAGACCTTGGAACCGAGCGACTCGTTTGTGTTGCGGGCCGTAAACGTCCTGTGCCCAGGTGAACGGTTGACCTTCGACGGGACTGAACCAGCGTTTCGCTTCGGTCTCGGGCAATTCATCGTGTCCCGCCGACTTGAAGTCGCGCGTCAACTTCGGACTGTGAGCGGGCCACGGTGCGACTTCACGCGACAGCGCTACCGTCCACGGTTCGATCACGGGAACGACTTCCGCCACGACAGGCTTCGCTTCCGCAGCAGGGACCGGTTCGCCCGGTGTGGCGGCTGGCATCCCCGGCTGCTCTCCGTTGGCTACCGCGACAGCCGCTTCCGCCGAAACCTCACCGCGCGAACGAGGACCGTTCTCTGGCAACAACGCATCGGCCACGACATCCGCAGGATCAACGGTAGCAATGTCGCTGGGCGGCACGCGGTTACTTTGCGCGAGTCGATCCCGATCAGAAGATTGGTTGAACCACGCGACTCCACCCGCGATCGCCGTCAGCAACAAACTCAAACCGACAATCCAGCGCCAGTCGCGCGCAGCGGGCTGCGCGGACAGACGTTTCGCTTGTGCGGCCTTCTGCAAAATGACATCGACATCCAACGCGACACTGCTGAGCGCGCCCGCCAATTGCGTTTCGAGATGCAGATGTTCGACGAGTGCTTGCCGCAGTTCGGGCGACTGCGTCCAACGCGTGCGGAGAGCCGCCATCTCGACGGGCGTGAACTCGCTCGTCGGTTTCTCGTGCAGCAGTTGGATCAATTCCTGATCGGTCATCGCGATTCCTTGCGTCGGCGTTCGATGCAATCTTTGAGGGCTTGTCGGGCGCGGTGCAGCAGCAGTTTGACGGCCCCTTCGCTGCGATGGAGTTGCCGTGCGATCTCGGCCAATTTCTGCTCGCCACGATAGTGCAGTTCGATCCCCTGACGAGCACTCGGGCCGAGACTCTCCAGGCAACGCGACAGGTGAACCGGGCTGTCATCGTCATCGGTCCAGAGGGCATCGGGAGGAAGGACCGATTCGAGGTCGAGGCACAGCTCCGTCCAACCCGACTCCTTCCGACGACTCAGCCGCTTGACGTGTTCGCGCAGCAGATTGCGTGCGATCCCAAGCAACCACGGACGGATGAGAGCCGTCGAGTCGAATCGAGCTTGCGTGACGTAGAACCTCAAGAAGACTTCTTGCGTCATGTCGTCGGCATCGCTGTTTTGCAGGAGCCGCGCTCGCACGTAGCCATAGACCGCCCGTTGATGCTGCTCGACGACCGATGCGAACGCGGCACGGTCCCCCCGTCGAAGCTGCTCAATCAACGATTGATCGACGGACAGCACGATGATGATCCAAGAGGGAGGAAATCGGCAGGAGGCAGTCGGGGACACCAGTGAGGCGGCGGGATGGTACGGGCGTCTGCAAACCGAACGCAACCGCGTGGCGATCCCCTGCGCGTCCGTGTCGGCTGGTGGACCATTTTCTGGACGGTCTCTAACATCTCGCCCGTCGGTGCGGTGACACTGCTTTTTTGAATTTGCTTCCCGTGAAGGAACACCATGGCGGCCTCTGCAAACTCCAACTCTTCGAATCCGTCTGCGGCCCCTGCACGCGATGTCCCCAACGCCGAGACGGCCTCGATCATCATCTTCGGGGCGTCGGGAGACCTCACCGCGCGCAAGCTGCTCCCCGCGCTGTTCGATTTGTGGAGCGACGGCTATTTGTCGGACAACGCGCCGATCATCGGTGTCGCACGGCGCGAGAAGACCGACGAAAGCTTCCGCGCGGAAATCTATGAAGCCATCAACGGCCACGTGCGCGCCGGTGCGGTCACACCCGAGCAATGGAGTCGCTTCGCCACGCGACTCTTTTATCGCCAGCTCGACATCGCGTCGGCCGACGGTTATTCGGAGTTCAAAAAGCAGATCGAGTCGATTGAGGACCAACAGGGCGTCAGCCACCGTCGCGTCGTCTACATGGCGACCTCCCCCGACCTGTTCCTGCCCGCCATCGAGCACCTCGGTTTCTGCGGCATGATTCCGGACCGAGACTCATCGCATCAGCTGCGCGTCGTGTTCGAGAAGCCGTTCGGCCGCGATCTCACCTCGGCGCAGGAACTCAGCGGCAATCTGAGACGACTGCTGCGCGAAGAGCAGATCTACCGCATCGACCATTACCTCGGGAAAGAGACCGTGCAGAACATCCTGCTGTTCCGCTTCGGCAACTCGATCTTCGAGCCGCTGCTGAACCGCAATCAGGTCGATCACGTGCAGATCACGGTGTCCGAATCGCAAGGGTTGGAGCGAGGTCGTGGCGGCTACTACGACAACTCCGGAGCGATGCGCGACGTGCTGCAGAACCACGTCTTGCAGTTGCTCTGCCTGATCGCGATGGAACCGCCCGCCTTGTTCAACGCGCGTGACCTGCACGACGAGAAGCTCAAGGTGCTGAAGGCCCTCGCGCCGGGGAACAAGGGGGATGTCTCGACGTGGGTGATTCCGGGGCAGTACTCGGCGGGTGTCGTCGAAGGTCAAGCGGCCGTGAGCTACTTGAGCGAAGAGCGCATCCCGGCCGACTCGCGCACCGAGACGTATGTCGCGATGAAAGTCCTCGTCGATAACTGGCGCTGGGCGGGCGTGCCGTTTTATCTGCGCACGGGCAAGCGGCTGCCGTCGCGAGTCTCCGAGATCGCCATCCAGTTCAAGCAGCCTCCGCTCAACCTGTTCAGCACCGTCGAGTGCGAGGGGGACATGTGTGCCCTCGTCGGTGCCCGCCCCAACAAACTGGTCTTCCGCATCCAGCCGAGCGAGTCAATCAAACTGTCGTTTTCGACGAAGCGACCGGGGATGCAGTACCAGATTCATCCGGTGACGATGGACTTCAACTACAAGGAGACCTTCACCCAGGCGTTGCCCGAAGCCTACGAACGACTGCTGCTC
>JAYVOX010000513.1:0-17922 GCA_043757695.1 Schlesneria sp. | reverse complement strand
AGATGAAAACTTACCCACTCAAACCGGACGCTAGCGCGTTCCGGCTGATGAAATCAGCCGCTGGGCGCTAGCCCACGGTTGCGTTTGGTACGGTTTCAACTGCCGCTCGCGACCGCTCCCTCAGCTCTTGATGTCGTATTCCTTGATCTTGCGATAGAGCGTTCGTTCCCCGATCGCCAACAGCTTGGCGGCCTCTTCACGCTTGCCTTCGGTCAGCTCCAGAGCCCGTTCGATGTAATACTTTTCGATCTCGGTGAACGGGCGTCCGATGAGAGCGTCTGCGCCGCGCGGGCCACTCCCTTCGACGGGTGTTTCGCTGTCTTGCCCCAGCGGAATCACATCGTCCGGCAGGTCATCGACATCGAGGCGACCGTCGCGATCGAGGACCAGCATCCCTTCGACGGCGTTACGCAGTTCGCGGACGTTGCCCGGCCACGGGTGAGCAATCAACGCCTGCTGAGCCTGCTTCGAGACGATCGGCAGCGGACGGTTGTAGCGTGTGGCCAGTTGCTTCAAAAAATGGTCGATCAACAGCGGGATGTCACTGCGTCGTTCGGACAGCGGCGGGAGTTCGATCGAGACGACCGAGAGTCGGTAGAACAAGTCCTTGCGGAACGAGCCGCGCTTGACCATCTCTTGCAGGTCGGCATTCGTGGCGGCAACGAGGCGCACGTTCACTTCGATCTCTTCGTTGGTGCCGAGCCGCGTGATCCGGCGATCTTCGAGCACCCGCAGCAACTTGATCTGCGTCTGCATCGGCATCTCGCCGACTTCATCGAGGAACAGGGTTCCGCCGTTGGCGTACTCGAACTTGCCGATCCGCTTGGCAGCCGCTCCCGTGAACGCGCCCGCTTCGTGACCGAACAGTTCGCTCTCCAAGATGCTTTCCGGGAGGGCCGAGATATTCAGCGGGACGAACGGCTTGTTCTTGCGTTCGCTGTTCTGGTGGAGTGCCCGCGCGGCGAGTTCTTTACCGGTGCCGCTCTCTCCCAAGATCAGAACCGTGCTGTCGGTCGCGGCGACGCTGCGGAACTTTTCCATCACGCGGTGCATCGCGAGGCTGTTGCCGATCACTCCTTCGTAGCCGAACTTCTCGTCGAGGTGCTGGCTGAGTTCCGCGTTCTTGCGGAGCAGGCGGACTCGCGTCGAAGCTTTCTCGACCGCATGACGCAGTTCGGTGATGTCGAGCGGCTTGGTGAGATACGTGTGAACGCCGTGTTGTCCCGCAGAGACAGCCGTCTTAATCGAAGCGTGCCCCGTCAGCAGAATGACCTCCGCGTCAGGCAGTTCCTCCTTCGACTTGCGCAGGATTTCGAGGCCATCGAGGTCGTCCATCATCAGGTCGGTGACGACAACATCGTAGGTCTGGCTCTCGATCAGCGAGGCGGCGCGCGCGCCGGAGTTGGCCACGGTGCAGTCGTATCCGACCCGCCGCAAGCTTTCGGCGACAGCCTGCGCGTGAGCCTCATCGTCGTCCACGATCAGGACGCGAATCGAGATTCCCAACAGTTCGACCGGTGTGGTCTCTTTCCCCGCCATCCGAGCTGCCTCGCATGAAGCCTCAACAAACCGTTCCACCGCGAAGGGAAAGCCATATTCGGCTGATGACCCACGCGAAGCGAGGCGGGAGTTTACCGGTCGCTCTCGCTCATTGCACGGCAGCGCAGGAATGACGCTTCCGAAGGCAACTATTGACTTGACTCATCACTCATGTGAAGCAAATCGTCGCCACGTTCACCAGAACGTGGGTTTTGCAGTTTCCTCCACGTTCTGGTGAACGTGGCTACCACCATGATGAGTCAAGTCCGTAGTTGCCCTTCCGAACGGCAGTCCTCAATGGGTGGTCCCCAGTTTTGTCCGCGCTCTGACCCGTCTTCGAGGGGTACTGGTGAGTTCCCCCGCGCGCAGCCCAACCGACCGCCGCCATCGACGCAACACGGTCTTCCCGCGAACAAACGAGGATGGTAAACCTTCGCCGCTTTCCACCGGACTTTGTGGTTATACCTCACGCGGCCAAAAGTGAGATGTTTCAGGCAAGCCGTGTGCCGTAAGGGTTTCCTGCGGCGATTAAGAACCCGCAGCCTGACGGCGTGCGGCTCGCCTGGGCCTCAAATCAAGCCGCGCGAAGTATATTGGGAGGCGAGAACTCCCTTCCGTCAGCGTTTGTTCAGTTCGATTTCTCAAATCCGCCCGGCCGCTTGATCCCTGAAGTTAGACTTTGCACGGCCCAAAGTGAGACATTTGAATGTAGCCACGATTCGCCAGAACGTGGGCTGTTTGAGCGTCACACCCGCACTCTGGCGAGGTGCAGCTACGTCTCACGTCAGCCCGCGCGAAGTAGCGTTCGGATGACGAACGTTGTTTGTGATTGAAGACGAGGCATTCTTGATGGGTCACGAGACTCGCGCCGAGTGAATTTTGAAACAACATCGAAGCCCGGCTTCTTCTAGAAGCCGGGCTTCTGTCTCGTACCCTCTGGCTCATCTTGAAGGTTGAGGCTGACATGCATTCTGCTTCGCTAGAGATCCGCGATAGCGAATCACCTTCGGCGGGGCGGGCGTTGGAAGTGCTCGACGTGAGCTTTCGTTATGGCGAGCGAGAGGCATTGACGGGAGTTGGGTTCCGCGTTGAGCGCGGGGAAATTTTCGGATTGCTCGGGCCGAACGGCGGCGGGAAGACGACGCTGTTTCGGTTGTTGGCGACGCTGTTGCCGATGCAGTCCGGTGAGGTGACGCTGCTCGGTTGTGATGTCGCATCGCAGGCTCACGCGGTGCGGCGGCGGATCGGAGTCACGTTCCAATCTCCCAGCGTGGACGGCAAGTTGACGGTCGCTGAGAACCTGCGACATCAGGCTCATTTGTATGGGTTACTCGGGCGCGAGGCGACTTCTCGGATTGAGGAACTGGTCCAGCAACTGGGTTTGGCGGATCGTGTGCGTCAGGTCGTTGGCTCGTTGTCGGGGGGCTTGAAGCGGCGCGTCGAGATCGCGAAGAGTTTGTTGCACCGGCCGGGACTGCTGTTGCTCGATGAACCGAGTACGGGCCTCGATCCCGGTGCGCGGCATGATCTGTGGGCCTATCTCGCTCGACTGCGTGAGGAGCGGCAGGTGACGATCCTCGTCACGACGCACTTGATGGATGAGGCGGAGCGCTGCGACCGGCTGGGGATTCTGGATCGGGGGCAACTTGTGGCGCTGGGGACTCCCGACGAATTGCGTCAGTCGGTGGGAGGCGATTGCCTCACGATTCAGTCGAGTGATCCGAGTGGATTGGCGGAACGGATAGTCTCGAAGTTTGGTGTCACTCCGCAGCGGATCGGCGACGCACTGCGGATCGAACGCGAGGCGGGGCACGAGTTGTTGCGAGACCTCGTCGCGGCGTTTCCGTCTGAGATCACAGCGGTCTCATTGGCGAAGCCGACACTCGAAGATGTCTTCATCGCGCGGACGGGGCATCAGTTCTGGAATGTCGAGGCAAGGGCGGGAGTGCAGAAATGAGTGAGCTGGCTTCGAGTGAGAATTCGACATCGACAAGAGGGGGCAGTTCAGAAGAGCCCCTCTCCCCAGACCACCGAAGCGGCGGTGCCCGCTGGGGCGAGGGGACAAAGCCGAAGAGAGTTGCGGATGGCGACGGTTCGGCGGCGTCACCGGGGTTGTGGTTGCCCGTCTACACGCTGGCTTTGCGGGAGTTGGTTCGGTTCTTTCGGCAACGGACTCGGGTTGTGGGTGCGTTGGGGCAACCGATCATTTTTTGGGTGCTGTTTGGAGCGGGGCTGCATGGCTCGTTCAGTGGTCCGGCGGGAATGTCGTATCAGGAATACTTCTTTCCCGGTGTGGCGGTAATGATCGTGATGTTCACGGCGATTTACTCGACGATCTCGATCATTGAGGATCGTCGCGACGGCTTCTTGCAGGGAGTCTTGGTCGCGCCGATTCCGCGCGCGAGCCTCGTACTGGGCAAGGTGCTGGGGGGGACGATACTGGCGGTGCTTCAGGCCGTGGTTTTTCTGGTGGTTGGTCCGCTGTTGTCGCTGGTGGGATTAGCTCCTCCGTTGGAGAGTGGTCTCACTTGGCATAATGCTCCGGCAGCGATCGGATTTCTCGCGCTGGTCGGCTTCTCGCTGACGGCACTCGGCTACTTGATCGCTTGGCCGATGGAATCGACTCACGGGTTTCACGCCATCATGAGCGTGTTTCTGATGCCGATGTGGCTCTTGTCGGGATCGTTCTTTCCGGCGGGCGATGCGGGGTGGTTGTCGTGGGTGATTCGACTCAACCCACTGACGTATGGGACGGCGGGATTGAGGCGGATCATGACGACAAGGACCGAGGCGGTGGCGGCGTTGCCCGAATGGTGGCTTTGTTTGACGGTGACGATGCTCGCAGCGGTGGTCTATGTGAGCATCGCGATTGGGATGACGAACCGGCCGACGGTTCACAACGCGCGGTGATGGGGTTGATGTTCGGAAGAAGGGAGCGAGATCATGGAAACAACGTCTCAGGATGCAGCCGTTCGCGAACGATCGTTCTTCGGTTCGCCGATGTTTCTGATCGGAAACGTGCTGTGGTTGTTGGCGATCAGCGGGCTGGCAAGCATTTGGTATCAGCGACAGCTCAAGCACGAAGCGTCCTCGCGCGAGATGGCGGCAGTTGCCGAACAGCCCTCCGAGGCAGTCGGAGGTTCGTCGAAGAGCCTCATCATCAAGACGAACAAGGACGGCGGGATTGAGGTTGTCGATGGTGCGAAAGCTGCGACGGAAGCGAAGTGGGACGAGGAAGGGATCGCGGACTTCGAGTTCATCAACACGGATGGTGAGAAGGTGACGAAGGCGGATTTGTTGGGGAAACCGTGGATCGTGTGCTTCGTCTTCACTCACTGTGCGGCGACGTGTCCGATGGTCACGAATTCGATGCGCGAGTTGCAGGACCGATTGAAGGATTGCGACTTTCGACTCGTCACACTGACCGTTGATCCCGAGCGGGATACTCCCGAGATACTCAAGGGGTACGGTGAGTCTCGCGGTGCGGACTTCTCAAAGTGGATGTTCCTCGGTGGAGAGCAGCGAGCGATCTACAAGCTCATTCACGGCAGCTTCAAAATGCCGGTGAAGGAAATGGTGGGCAAGGATCGTCAACCGGGGTTCGAGTTCATTCACTCGAACAACATCATGCTGGTCGATGCGGCAGGAGTCGTGCAGGGGAAGTTCGACGCGACGAAGGGGGAGGCGATGTCGGTGTTGCGACGCGAGATTCAGAAGTTGGCGAAGGGAGACGCGGTTGATGGAGTCGAGCGGAAGGATGCGGAGGAGACTGGGGTGCCGAGTCTGTTAAAGCCGAGTGAGGAGGTCAAAGACTGAGTCGGTGTTCGGCTCGTCGGTGAAATCGAAGAGACCTCAATCTTCTCAATCTTGCTTTGGATGGAGTGAATGGCTGAGCGAATGAGTTGGCTTTGGGCCAGCCACGTTGAAAATCGAAGAGGAGACCTGCGGTCGAGCGTTTCGGCGGGGTCGGGAGACCCGCGCCGAACAGGAGACGGTTGAATGGTTCCAGAGTGGGTTACCGTATTGCCGACGGTGAACGCGGGCCTGAATGGGCTGGCGACGGTGTTGTTGCTGACGGGGTTCGTACTCATCAAGCGCGGACGGCGGGAAGCACATCGGCGCGTGATGCTGTCGGCGTTTGGAACGTCGATCGTGTTTCTGGTCTGCTACCTCACCTACCACCTCGCGCTGCGTCATTACACCGGTGAGAGTGGCAAGAAGTTTGGCGGAGTCGGGGTGATTCGGCCGATCTATTTTGTGATCCTCATTACTCACGTCGTGCTGGCCGCTGCGGTGCCGGTGTTGGCGTCGATGACGATCTGGCGCGCGTGGCGTCAGAATTGGGAAGGCCACCGGCGGCTCGCGCGCGTCACCTTCCCGATCTGGGTTTACGTGTCGGTGACCGGCGTTATCATCTACGCCCTGCTCTATCACTGGCCGATTGCGGCGGCTGTTTGAAGGACGTTTGTCATGCGTGGTCTTGTTCGCGGTTCGCTGTTTGTGCTGACGCTACTCTTGTCAGGCGTTTCAGAAGCGCGGGCCTGCCCCATGTGCAAGATGGCGTTGGAGACCGACGATCCTCAGCCTCGGGCGTACATGCTGAGCATCCTGTTCATGCTCGGCATGATCGGCTCGATGTTTGGTGGTGTGGCCGCGCTCCTGATCTGGCTGACACGGCGAGAACGTCTCGTGTTGGAAGCGGCCGGTTACCAGCACCTCTTTGAGAACGGCGCGACTGAGGCCGCTCGAACGAGTAACCAGCCCGCGAAGTCGGTGGAGTTTCGAGCCGATTGACGCCGTCGCCGATCAGAAGTTCACAGTGCCGTTGCCCGACCGGCTTGATTGGTTTGGTTCTCGCTGCGACGGGCGTCGTTCGTCGGGGCGACGCTCGCAGTGTTCCCCCCTGCCAATCCCTCTTTTCGCGGAATGGCGATCTTGATATCACCCGCAGTGATCGCGTTGCTTGTTCGCTGGTGAGTCGAGCTATGCGTTCGTGCCCCAAAAATTGCGGGTGTGACGAGTCAGTGAGTGGTCGCGTTTCAACGTGTGGCCGTATCCAAGGATGGATGACTGTGAAAGCCAAGAATCGAACGCAGCGTTGTTCACTGTGCAGCCGGGTGCTGCTGGTGATGGCATCCGGTTTCTGCATGGCGAGCAGTGGACTCGTGGGTTGTGCGGTGGGCGGTAAGAGTGTGTCCATTGATAGCAACTCGCGACTCCCGTTCTTTGGCTTGGAGTTGCAAGAGCGGCAACGCAAGTCGGCTGGGCCACCGATTCATTCGATTCGAGCAGATGGCTCCACGGAATCACGTGTGGAACCCTTGAGCTTGGCGAAAGGGCGGGCTTCGTTTTCTCGGCTCAGTAACATGTGGGACCAAAAGTCTCCGCCGCTACCAACCCTCGCTTTTCCAGTGACGAGCGAACGAACGCAGTGCAAGTTGCCAGTTCCTCGAATGAAATCCGAGATCGATTTTCGCGAGTGAGTAACGGGGATGCTCCGACAAAAGTCCATGCTCAACGTGGGGCAGATTTGTAATCTGCCCGCATCCAAGTGAAACACGCGTCACAGGCAGATTACAAATCTGCCGCACGTGACGTTTTGTTGGAGACGTCAACGGAAGGCTTGAGCCAACTCATGATTTGCAGAGGCCCGCAACGGCATCATTCACAGTCGTCGTTCAATCCGAGTTGGCCCGTCCTCCGCAGATCAGCCGATGACGATTCGATTTCGGATTCTGACAGGAACTTCTGCAAAGTGCTTTGCTACGCCTCGCGTCTACGTTTTCATCCCAGTCGAGGGTTGGTAGACTCTCGCCACCGAGGTCGGTAGTCAACAGCCTGAGGCAAGTTCTCGGCACAGTAGAAGCACGTTGCGTGTTGCTGAACTGTGCCGTTCACTTGGCAGAAGTCATGTCTGTCTGCTTTTCTCCGGCCACTAGTCAGAAACCAGTCGTTGTTCGGGTGCTAAAGGCCCGGGGGAGTTTATTAGGTGCAAGTTTCGATCACTTGTCGGCACGGGAGCATTAGTCAAAGTACTCATGACTACATGGCGCAAAAGGTCGAAAAGCTCCTGACCTATTTTGGACGTGTGACCTCGATCGGGATCACGGTCGATTTTTCTCACGGGAAGTCCACTGTTGAACTCTTGGTGAACACAGAACATCGCCACGATTTGGTCGCGGCAGAGACTGACGCCGAAGTAACGGTGGCATTCGATTTGGCGTTGCACAAGATGGAGCAGCAAGTTCGTAAGTACAAAGAAAAAATCCAAGATCATCGCGGCCCGAGCCTCAGTGAGATTCCCGTAGCGGAATGACGACGGCAGGGTTGAACTTGATTGGGTAGAGGCTGCATTTTTGAGTGTGCAAGTCACCCCCCGGCGCTAGGGCTGAGAACATCAGTGCCGTCAGTTTTTGCGGAAGCGGTCTCGGGGCTTCGCGGAGAACTCCCAAAATTTGAGAGTCGCAAAAAATGCGACCTCTCCGTGCTGAAGCGAATCGGATTTAGCGTTGATTGTAATTCAGATTGAGTGTGTTTGTTGTCTAGAGGAAAGCTGGATTCATCGTGTGGAGACGGCCGAAAACGGGGCCGTCATCCTCGGGTGAGTCAGAGCGAACTAAAGAGAGGTTCTCCATGAAGTTGTGTGACTTCGTTGTTAAGGCAGCTGTGATTCCAGATATTCCGGCCGGATCCAAAGAATCTGCAATTCGGTCCATGGTCACCGCTTTGCGCGAGGCTAACAGCATTAAGGCTGCGGATGAAGAAGGAATTGTCGCTGCGATTCTCAAGCGGGAAGAATTGGGCTCCACTGGAATTGGTCGGGGCGTTGCAGTGCCGCACACCAAACATCCTTCGGTCGATAAGTTGATTGCCGCGATTGGTGTTTCCAAGGGGGGGATCGATTTCTCCAGTTTGGATGGCGACCCCGTGTTCGTGATGTTCTTGCTCGTGTCGCCGCCTGATCGTCCGGGTGATCATCTGCGAGGGCTGGAAAATATTTCCCGTCATCTTAGGAACGACAAGTTTTGTAGGTTCCTTCGGCAGTCAAAAACGACTGAAGACATCTGGGAGTTGCTGCAGGAAGCTGACAACAACGAGATTTGAGACGAGTTGGTTTGGAGGTTGTTCACATTCTGGAGTGCAACTCGGGGGCGTAAATCAACCGGTTGTGTACATCCGTGAAGAGGTGGAGTGGAGAGTCTAGATATCGGATTATCATGCCGAGTTTGGAAGTTCATCAAGCGATCGCAACCGTTCGCAATCCGAGGGGGCTGCATATGCGTCCCTTGGAGCTTATTGCGAAGAAGGCGCTTTCCTTTCAGTGTGATATCCATGTGGCTCGCGGAATGAATCGAGTCGATGCCAAGAGCTTTCTACATCTGCTAACGCTTGGGGCAGAAGCTGGGATGCATGTCAGTGTTGAAGCTACGGGTATCGATGCTGACCAGGCTGTTTCACAGTTGGTCTCCCTGATCGAGACTGATTTTGAATCGTTTGAAAGTTCGGTTCGTGCGATTTGATTTAGCGAGCGAAGTCGCGGTTGCAGTTCGGAAAAGTGCAGAAAAAACATTTAGCGGATCACACTTTGGTTTCGGGAGGCCATTTCAATTAACCGAAGAGTGAGATGCTTTACCTACCCTCACATTTAATTGAAGGTGTCAGCCGAAGTGTTGAGGATGACTGAATGCGGCGACCTTCCCGGATGGCTTGATAAGCCTTTTCGGTTTATGACTCGGGGATATTTGGTGCCCCCCAATTTCTCGAACCGTTATCCTCAGTTTCTGTCCTCAAGTCTTTGAACGCGATTGCATGCAGATTAGACGTGGAATTGCAGTTTCTCCCGGTGTTGCGATCGGTCCGGCGATGTTGCTGGGGACTGAAACGTTTCGTATTCCTCAGCGTTTGATTTCCCGCAGCGCCGTTGAAATGGAACTTGCGCGGTTTCGCGTTGCGTTGGAGTTGGTCTGCCAAGAGATCGAGCACAGCGAGCGGCTGGCTCGTGAGCGATTGGGCGATCAATACGCCGCGATTTTTTCCGCCCATCTGATGATGGCTCGCGATGCTCAACTCCTCCAGCAGATTGAGGAACTCATTCAGAAGCATTACTCTCCTGAATATGCCGCGAGTCAGGTGCTTCGCCAATATGCGAAGCGTTTACAGGACTTGGGTGGCCAGTACTTGTCTGAGCGATCGGTAGATATTTACGACCTGGAAAAGCGTCTGTTGCGATTGTTGTTGGGAGAACGTCGCGAGGAGCTGTCGCATCTCACGGCTCCTGTGCTTGTTCTCGCGAACAATCTGACGCCGAGCGAGACCGCGAATCTTGATCGGACGTTTGTACTCGGGTTTGCTACGGAAGTGGGCGGTCACACAAGTCATACCGCAATTTTGGCGGGAGCCTTGGAGATTCCGGCGGTCGTCGGAGTTGGCAAGTTCTTGAGCGATGTGTCGGGGGCTGAGACCATCATTATTGATGGTAGCCACGGTGTTGTGATCGTCGATCCCGATCCTGAAACGTTGGCCAAGTACAGGGTGCTTGAGGCTCGCTTTCAAAGCCAGGAACGCCGCCTACATTCGCAGCGAGAACTTCCTTGCGAGACGGAAGACGGCGTTTCAATCACGGTGATGGGGAACATTGAATTCCCAGCCGAGGCGGGGCCGTGCCGTGAGAAAGGTGCTGCGGGGATCGGGCTATATCGAACAGAGTTCTTGTATTTGGAGTCGAATCGCGAACCGACTGAGGAAGATCATTTTCAGGCCTATTGCCAAGTTTTGAAGGCTTTTCCCGAACATCCAGTCATTATCCGGACTCTCGATCTCGGTTCTGACAAAATGCCGGGTGCCTTGCGAACGGCGTATCCCGACAGCGTCAACCCCGCGCTCAGTGTTCGCAGTATTCGTTTGAGTCTGCAGAATCTTCAACTCTTCAGGACGCAACTTCGCGCCGCACTGCGGGCCGCCGAGTTTGGTGACTTGCGAATCATGTTTCCGCTCATCACTACACTACTGGAGTTTCGTCAGGCTCGAATGGTGTTGGGTGATGTGATCGAGGATTTGGAAGAGCAAGGTGTTCCATTCAAGCGCGACGTGCCGGTAGGGATGATGGTTGAAGTTCCCTCTGCCGCGATCATGGCCGAGGCGTTCGCGGCCGAGGTCGATTTTTTCTCGCTTGGGACCAACGACCTGATTCAGTACACTCTCGCGGTTGATCGCGCTGACCAAGGGGTGGCCTACCTGTATCGCGAGGGTGATCCGTCCATTCTGATTCTGATTCGAATGGTGGTTGAGGCCGCTCGCAAGCATGGCATTCCTGTTTCTGTCTGTGGTCAAATGAGTACGAGCCCGGTGTTTCTTCCGCTCTTGATTGGCATGGGGATTCGGCAAGTGAGTGTGACGCCCCATGCGATTCCCGAATTGAAGGAAGTCATCCGAAAGTTGAGCATTGAGCGAGCGGAAAAGATTGCAGTGCGGGCGATGGAGTTCGATGTGGCACGCGATGTCGAAAATTATTTGTGGGGTGAGTTGAAGCGACTCTGTCCAGGGTCGATGCAGTTGGATTGAGTTATATTAAAGTCGTTTGTGCGGCGTGGCTGATGCTCGCCGTTGTGTCGATGTCCGGAAACATTCATTTGAGTCTGGGTCGAGTGCGTGATCGTGTGCTAGGTGGCGTCAGGCGAAGTGGACTCCAGGTGAGTTCTGCTAGCCATAGAATCATGCTGGGGGTTGTTCGCTGATCGACCTTCGCGTTGTTCTTGTATACGCCTTGTTGTGGGAGTGTTGGATGATCGAGAGCTGCCGACCAAAAACTGCGACGCTGTGTCGCTTAGGTCAAGGCATGTCAGAGCTGACGAATTCGTCGCCGGCACGTCGCGCTCTTCGTCACGAGTTGGATTGCGGGCATCTGCGGGAATTGACATGGACCACTTTGAACCCCGTTCGCGATTTCATCGCCTGCCGGGCTCGGTTCGTTGTCCGCCGATCTCTTCCGAGGTGGCTTGGAGCAATCGCAACGGCGTCTCACTGGCGAGCAAAGTGCGGGGGCGGTTTCCGCTCGCATGGCGTCGCTTGGCACATGGGTGGTTGTTCGAGGAGTGCTTACCGGGGACATGCTTCCGACGGTGGGTCGGTTCGTTTCCGGGTGACAGGACTTCGCCAGCGGAGAAACTTTGGCCCGAATGGTGCCATTTTGCCTGCGGGTGGATTCAGGAGAGCATCTTCAGCAGTCAACATTGAACGCACTCGCCTCATAACAGGGGCGAATTATGAAAAAAGAAATGCTGATCAACGTCCTCCAACCGGAGGAAAGCCGAATTGCCATCGTTGAAGATGGGGTTCTGGAAGAGTTGTACGTCGAACGGAACAGCCTCGAGAACTATGTCGGCAATATTTATAAAGGCCGAGTCGTCAATATCGAACCCAGCATTCAAGCTGCGTTCATCGACTTCGGTGTGGGGCGGAACGGATTTCTGCACGTGAGCGATGTGGAGTTCCAGTACTACCGCCATCTCGTTGAGAAGGGAGACGGCGGGGACTCGGACGACGATGCTGACGATTTGGATACTGGAGATACCGATGAATTGCGGGGGCGCGCCGCGCCGCGAGGTCGCTTCAACGAGCGAAGTGTTCGCAATAAGCCGCCGATTCAGGAGATATTCCAGCGTGGCAGTGAAGTCCTCGTGCAGGTCATCAAGGGCGGGATTGGGTCCAAAGGTCCAACGCTTTCGACCTACATCAGTATCCCAGGTCGATACCTCGTTCTGATGCCGGGCCTGCAACGTGTGGGAGTCAGTCGAAAGATCGCTGACGAAGATGCGCGTAAACGCCTCAAGCGGATCCTACGAGACCTCAGTCCGCCAGAGGGACTCGGTTTTATTATTCGTACTGCGGGAGTTGATCAGTCGCAGGCGGATTTGCAGCGGGACTTGAACTATCTGTTGCGTCTCTGGAAGGTCATCGTGAGTCGGGTGCAAAAGTTCCCGGCTCCCGTCGATATCTACGAAGAGAGCGACATGATCATTCGGACGATCCGAGACATCTATAGCAACTCCATTGACGCGATTTGGATTGACGAGCAGCGGGCCTTTGAGCGTGCTCGTGAATTCATGAGCATCGTGCTTCCGAAGCAGGTCGATTGCATCAAGCTCTATGACGGTCGTGAACCGCTGTTCAATCAGTACGACATCGAACGAGAAATCAGCCGTATTCAATGCCGTCATGTACCGATGAAGGGCGGCGGGTCGATCGTGATCGATCAGACCGAAGCGTTGGTGGCAATTGATGTCAACAGCGGCAACTTTCGGATGGACGACGACGCCGAAGAGAATGCTTATCAGGTAAATTTGCGGGCCGCCGAAGAAATCAGCCGACAGATTCGTTTACGCGATCTTGGTGGAGTGATTGTCAACGACTTCATCGACATGCGGGAAGAGCGACATCGGCGCGGTGTCGAGAGGGCCTTGCACAATGCCATGAAGCGGGACCGTGCCCGAACGAAGATCATGCACATCAGCCCGTTCGGGTTGATTGAGATGACTCGCCAGCGGATTCGCCCCTCTTTGCGACGCAGTGTTTATGAGGATTGTCCGTGTTGTGTCGGCACGGGACAGGTCAAAACGGCGGAAAGTATGGCAATTGACGTGATGCGTTTGCTGATGACTCATGCCAACCGTGACGAGGTGTCTCGCGTCACGGTGGATGTCCATGAGCGTGTCGCTGCGTTCCTCAACAACCGAAAACGTCGTGACATCACGAATTTGGAAGAGGTTTACGAAGTGAGCATCAGCATTCACGCGATTGCGGCCGTTGGTCCAGAACACCTCCAGTTTCACTGCACCAATGAAACGGGAAACGAAGTCAAGATTTTGGCCCAGCCAGACTCGAAATCCAAAGGCTGACTCTGTACCCTCCGCAACCCTGTCGTAAGCGCTGGGGGGGGGGATTTTGGTTCCTCAGTACTCGTATGCTCAAGATTCAGTACTGATCTCCGGATTGGTTTCTGAAGGATTTGACTGTTCATTGTCGAAGGACTCTTGAAGATGTTCGCTGTTTTTGAAGATGGTAGCCGTCAGTACAAAGTCCGCCAAGGGGATGTCTTGGCTGTTGATTTGCGAGAAGTTCAAGACGGTCAAACCATCACGTTTGATAAGGTGCTACTGGCCAATGGTGGCGGTGCCAGTGTTCTTGGTCGCCCATTAATTGACGGTGCGACTGTCACAGGTGAAGTCGTGATGGCAGTGATGAAGGGGATCAAGCTTGAAATCCAGAAGCACTATCGCCGCAATGCATCACGTCGTCATAACGGCCACCGGCAGAAGTACACGCGCGTGAAGATCACCGGGATTTCAATACCGAATCTGTCGGTCGTCGAGAGTCCTGCGGCTGCGGCGAGTTCCTCGTCGGGCGCTTGATTTGTTGTCGCTTCGGCGACAGAGATCGCATGTGAATTGAGCGGCAGAGCCATCAAGGCTCTGCCTTTTTTTTGGTTTGGTGAGAGTGGCTGTCAAACGGAAGCAAGCCGACCGAAACTTTGGATGTCCATTCGGGGTTTGAATTGGTGGAGTCGATTTGCTACGGTCTTGCTGCGTTGCGGTTGTGCGTGTTCGCTTCCATCCGATCAAGGTGTTTCATGCCAAATTTCTCTCGTCTGGCGCGACACCGAACTGAAGCCACAGGAGTTGAGTGATGCCCCGAAACTCGAAGTCATGTTCATCAGTCGCCGCGCGTCGCGGCTTTACGTTGATTGAGTTGCTGGTCGTGATCGCGATCATCGCGATGCTGGCTGCACTCCTGTTACCCGCCGTTCAGCAGGCTCGCGAGGCAGGGCGTCGTGCCCAGTGTCTCAACAATCTAAAGCAGATCATCTTGGCGATGCACAACTACGAGAGTGCTTTCAAATGCTTCCCGCCGGGATACATTTCTCCAGGGAATGGTGCGGGTATGGCTGTGAATCCTTTACCCGATCCACCGCAGTTCAATACTGTGAGCATGGGGCAAAAGACCATCACAACCGTGCAGGACTGGTTTATGCCTGCAGAGTGGGGCTGGCAAGCGTTCATCATGTCGCAGATGGGACAGGGAACTATCGAACTCGATTTTCGGCAGCCGAAGTTTGGGGCGGGGACCAACCAACAGTTTATTCAAACAAAGGTTGACTCATACGTTTGCCCGAGTGCTGGGAATCTGCCATCGACTCGCCCCGACGGGTGGGCCTATTCGACGTACCGTGGGTCCATGGGGGCCTACGATGCATCGCCTCCGCCGAGTCCATTGCCCCCGAATTCTCCTCCGTACGTACCAAACGGAATGCTCTACCGGAACAGTGCGGTTCGCATGGCCGACATCACGGATGGTTCGTCGAACACGATCATGTTAGGTGATTCGATGTATGGATTCTGGGCGGACGCTTTCAGTTGCTGCGTTCGGGTCTGGAATGATCCGGCGCACCCTGATGTGATGGATGCATATTGGGTGACGCCCTTCACTCCTCCCGGCGGTTCTGCCGTTAACCTGAATTTCTTTAGCTTTGGAAGTAACCACGGCGAATTGTGCAACTTCGCATTGGGGGATGGTTCAACCAGAACAGTGTCTAAGCGGATTGACCTAGACGTGTTCAAGGCGATCTCGACTCGCAATGGAGCCTTAAAATCGATGGGGCCGATGAAGGAGAACGTCTCTGATAGTTGGTGATCTTCACCGCTGTGCGCTCTCTCTGACTGTGTCCACACCGACCCGGTATCCAGTGATACCGGGTTTCTTCTTGTTGAGCCTGCAATGCTTCCGTTGGTCTGCAACATCACACTCAACGATGCCGCTCGCACAGTTGCGAGTGGTCTGACTATCGAAGGGCTCTTGATTGAGTTGAAGCTTCAGCCGCGATTCCTCGCCGTCGAGTTGAATCGGCGAGTTGTACCGCGAGCCGATCATGCGACGACGCGGTTGTCGGACGGTGATCGAGTGGAAGTTGTGACGTTGGTTGGGGGAGGTTGATTCGGTTTCATGTCATTGCCCAATGAAACTTCGCTTGTGCTGGGATCGCATTCGTTGCGGTCGCGTTTGATTGTCGGGACGGGCAAGTACGCGACGTTTGAGTTGATGCGGGAGTGCCTTGAGATCAGCGGCTCCGATGTCATCACGGTGGCTGTGCGGCGCGAGCGGCTGGTCGATGCGAGTGGTCGCAGCATTCTCGACTTCATCGACCTCGACCGTTACACGATCCTGCCGAACACGGCGGGCTGCTTTACGGCCGACGATGCGGTTCGGACGGCGCGGCTGGGGCGCGAGATTCTTTCCGGGCTAAATAATCCCGGTGCGAGTTGGATCAAGCTGGAGGTGCTGGGCGACAAGAAGACGCTGTTGCCCGATCCGGTCGCGACGCTTGAAGCGACTCGCGAATTGGTGGCCGATGGATTTGAAGTCCTCTGCTACACGACGGACGACCCGATCACGGCTCGTCGGTTGAAAGAGGCTGGTGCGACATCGGTCATGCCGGCGGGAAGTCCGATTGGAAGCGGGCAAGGGGTTCTCAATCCGAACAACATTCGGATCTGCTTGGAGTACCTCAAGGAGAACGATCCCCACTATCCGGTGATCGTCGATGCGGGCGTGGGGACGGCGAGCGATGTGGCCTTCGCGATGGAACTCGGTTGCGATGGCGTGCTGCTCAATACGGCGATTGCCTCGGCGAGCGCCCCGGCGACGATGGCGGAGGCAATGAAGTTGGCTTGCCGTGCCGGGTGGTTGGCCTCTCTCGCGGGCCGCATTCCGAAGAAACTGTATGCGACCGCCAGTAGTCCCGAAATGGGACTGATCTCACCGGGAGCGCGTTGAAGCTTTTGAAGTCCGGCTAACAAAGCCAAGCCGGGCTTTGGTCGAGTCCTCGCTTACGCTTCGGGTTGGTGTTTGAGTGCGGCAGGTGCCACATCTTTGCCATCAACCAGTCGAAGCAGCAGTGGCAACAGGATCAGGTTGCCAAGCAGCCCTCCGACCATCGCCACGCTCACCAAGATCCCGAAGTAGACCAGTGGGATGAAATGTGACAGCGTCAGGACCGAGAAGCCCAAAACGAGTGCCACGTTGGAGAAGACGAGCGCCAGGCCCACGTCTTGGTGGGTCGCTTTGATTGCGGCGGCAAAGCTGAGTCCCGCAGCACGCGATTCACGGAAGCCCGCGACATAGTGGATGCTTGAGTCGATGGTCAGTCCCACCGAGACACTGGCGATCATGGCCGTGGCAATGTTGATCGGCAGTCCGATCCAGCCCATCGTGCCGATGACCAGCACGATCGGGAACAGGTTTGGGATCAGCAGAATGAAACCGAGAGTTGCACTGCGGTAGGCGATCCACATCAGCAGCACGTTGGCGGCGGCTGACAGAGCGAAACTGGAGAGCTGATCGTCCATCAGGCTTTCGATCAGATAAGTCAGCAGGACGAAGAGGCCAGTCGCCTGCGCATCGGGGAAATGTTGGCGGGTCACTCGTTCGACATCGGCGATCAGTTTTAACTTGGCCTCCGACGGCTGCCGTTCCTTGGCGCGGAGCATGATGCGCATGCGCCCGTTCTGCGCGTTGTAGAGACTCGAAATGAAATCTGGCTGCATCCGATTGAGCGCTCCCAACCGCCACGACAGCGGCAGGAATTGAGGAATCAGATCGAGTCCATCGGTGACGGCCACGACCTTAGTGAGTTGCCCCGGTGTGTCGTTCCCTTCGAGTTTTCGCAGGTCTGTGGCGAGTGCCGCGACATTGGCGAGGAACTTATCGTCGAACTCAGGCGGCGCGGGGAAGTTCACTTCCCACGTCCCCGCACCACCGAGCCGTGTCTCGAAGAAGTCGAGGGACTGCACGATGGGGCTGCTGGCTCGGAAGTTCTTGCTGAAGTCGGTTTCGACTTCGAGCCGAAAGAGTCCGGCGGTACAGAAGACGGACAGTCCTGCCATGCTCAGTGCGACGAAGGTCGGTCGTCGTTCAACCCATTCCGTGATGTGGCCGAGTGCCGCCGTCAGGCTCGATTCGGCCGGTGCCGTTCCAATGGAGCCGGTCGATCCGGCCAGCAGGATTCCGCCCGGCAACAGCATCGCCGCGACAATCGGAACCAGTAGCGTGGCGACGGTCATCATGATGCCGAAGCTGGCGACCGGCGTGATGTGGCCGATCAGGATCGCGGCGAAACCGGCCGCCGTCGTGACCTCTGTCCAAAAGATGGGGACGATCAGTTCATGCAGCGTTGTGCGAAGTGCTTGTTCGGGGTCGTGCTTCAAACGGTGTTCACGAAAGCGCATGGTCACATGCATCACCGTGGCGATGCCGATGATTGTGACGAGCGAGTTCAACATCGAGCTGACCATGCTCAGATGCAGGCCGCTCAGGACGAGCAGGCCCTTGGTC
>JAYVOX010000512.1:0-4733 GCA_043757695.1 Schlesneria sp. | reverse complement strand
AGAAGCCGATCGCCCGGCTGGTTCCGTTTGGCAGTGAATCCAAACCGCGACGGCCGAAAGTCGGCGAACTTCGTGGCAGCCTGTTTTCGATTCCCGATCGGTCGCTCGTGCCGCTGACCGCTGAGGAATTGAAAGAGTGGGGGCTATGAGACTGCTGCTCGACACCTGCACGTTTTTGTGGTTGGCCACGGAGCCGTCGAAACTCTCACCCACCGCGACGCTGGCTCTCGACGACGAGGCGAATGAGTTGTTTCTCAGCGATGCCAGCGTCTGGGAAATCGTGCTCAAGCACAAAGCGGGCAAGCTGCCTCTGCCGGACGCTCCCAGGCAATGGGTTCCAGCCGAACTCCTGTTCCACGGAGTTCAGTCGGTTCCGATTTCTCAGGAAGTCATGTATCTCGCGTGCGAACTTCCCGGCGACCATCGCGATCCGTTTGATCGCCTCATCGCGGCACAGGCGGAAGCGGGGGGATTCAAGCTCGTCTCACCCGATGAAGCATTCCTGACGTTGGGGATCGCGGCGCTGTGGTGAATGAATGATGCGTCTGCATGAAGTCCGGCTTTCGGAAAAGCCGGACTTCATGCCCTCCTCTCACTTCAACCGCTCCTTCAAGCGGTTGAGTTCCTGCAGCGCGGCGAGGGGAGTCAGATTATTGACGTCGAGGTGGCGGAGTTCGTCCATGACGGGATGCTCTTCCGGGGCGAAGAGGGTTCGTTGCTGTTCGCGCTTTTGTTTCGTGGGGCGTTCGGGGACTTTGGTTTTGCCCGTGTCGTCGACATGGTCCGATTCGAGCGTTTGCAGGATGACCTTCGCGCGGTCGAGGACGGTGCGCGGGACTCCGGCCAACTGGGCGACGTGGATGCCGTAGCTCTTGTCGGCCGAGCCGGGGACGATTTTGTGCAGGAAGATCACGTCGTCCGCCTCTTCCTTCACCGCCACGTTCCAGTTGACGCACTGCTTCAGCGTTTCGGCGAGTTGTGTCAGTTCGTGGTAGTGCGTGGCGAACAGCGTGCGGCAGCCGATGACATCGTGCAGGTACTCGGTGATCGACCACGCGAGTGAGATGCCATCGTAGGTGCTCGTCCCGCGCCCGATCTCGTCGAGAATGACGAGGCTCTGCTGGGTGGCGGCGTTCAGGATGCGAGCCGTCTCGGTCATCTCGACCATGAAGGTCGATTGGCCCTTGCCGAGTTCATCGCTCGCGCCGACGCGGGCGAAGATGCGGTCGGCGATCCCGATGCGAGCCGACTTCGCGGGGACGAACGATCCCATCTGAGCCATGATCGTCAGCAGCGCGGCCTGCCGGATGTAGGTGCTCTTTCCCGCCATGTTGGGGCCGGTGATGAGTTGGATGAG
The DNA here is from genome assembly GCA_043757695.1 of Schlesneria sp. Classification (GTDB taxonomy): domain Bacteria; phylum Planctomycetota; class Planctomycetia; order Planctomycetales; family Planctomycetaceae; genus Schlesneria. The sequence goes on along the minus strand of JAYVOX010000512.1, from coordinate 3,376 downwards.
GCCGGAGGGTTGAAGGTCGAAGGTTGAGGGTTGAGGGTCAGAGGCAGGCATTCCGGTCCCCTCGCTCCCCGCTTTGGGGGGGAGAGGGTTAGGGTGAGGGTGAGGGGGTGCTGCGAGTGAGTGATTGCCCGGATCAACAGAATCAGCATTGGACGAAACGGATTGCGAGTCGGGTGCGTTCTCGACGCTCGGCCCCCTCACCCTAGCCCTCTCCCCCGAAGACGGGGGCGAGGGGACAAGAGTTGCAACTTCGCTGCCCCCCACTGCTCGCTGCCTGCCGCCCGCTGACTCCTGATTCCTGACTCCTGACTCCTGCTTGCCGTCTCCTGCCTCCTGTCTCCCGATCCGTACATCATTCGGCACGAACTCGCCGCTGGGCTTGAGGCGATCGAGAACCGGGTGCCTTCCCTCACGGATGTCGAGGATCGGGTCGAGCGTGATCTCGGGGCGACAGTAACCGGCGCTGATGGCGAGCGTCGCGAGGCCGGTCAAGACATCGATCTCGGCGAGGACTTCGGCGTTCTCGCGCAGGCGAGCGGACTGCGCGGCGACGCGCTCTCGCAGAGCGGTGAAGAGTTCTTGTTCGAGCTGCACGGCCTGCCCTTCGGCGCGCAGCACCTTCTCTTCATATTCTTTGAGCTGTGGCGTGATGAAGCGTTCTTGATTCTTCAGCGTCTGCTTGCGGATGTAATCGACGGGCACCTTCTCGGCCTGCGCGGCGGTGCATTCGAGGTAGTAGCCGAAGACGCGGTTGAAGCCGACCTTGAGGTTGGGGATGCCGGTCCGTTCGATCTCCTTGGCCTGATACCTAGCGATCCAATCCTTGCCGCCGCGCGCGAGGTCTCGCCATTCGTCGAGTTGAGCGTGATAGCCGACGCGCATCAGCCCGCCGTCGGTCGTCAGCAGCGGCGGCTCATCGACGAGAGCCGCTTCGATGTCGGAGCGGATCTCGGGGCAGAGGTCGAGCCGTGCTTCGAGGTCCGCCAGCAGCGCGGCCTTCCGGCCCGAGAGCTTGGCCTTCAGCTTCGGCAACAGCGCGAGCGTTCTCGCCAGGCAAGACAGATCGCGCGGCGAGCAGCGGCCGGTAGCGACGCGCGCGGTCAGACGTTGCAGGTCGTAGCCCTCGCGCAGTTGATCGCGCAGGTCGCGGCAGAACATGTTGTCGTCGTGCAGTTCTTCAACAGCATCAAGTCGCCTCTCGATGCGCGCCGGTTCAGTGAGCGGGTTCGACAACCACTCGGCCAGCAGCCGCGCCCCCATCGGGGTGACGGTCTCGTCGATCACGGCGAGCAAACTTCCGGTCCGCTGTCCGTCGCGCAGCGTCTGCGTCAGTTCGAGGCTGCGGCGCGTCGCCTCGTCGATCAGCAGACTCGTCCCGCGCCGATAGGGTTCGAGCCGCGTGATGTGTCCGAGACTGCTCTTCTGCGTCTCGCGCACATAGTCGAGCAGCGCTCCCGCCGCGATCACGCCCGGCGTTTGCTCGTCGATGTCGAAGCCCGCGAGCGTCTTCGTTTGAAATTGTTCAAGCAGCAGCCGCAGACACTGATCGGCGGAAAACGACCATGCAGGCCGCTCGCTGAGGAACAGTCCCGATGTGCGAGTCAGTTCCTGCACGATGCCACTCTGCTTGGCTTGCTCGGGCACGAGACATTCTGCGGGATGAATCCGCGCGATCTCATCCAAGACGGCATCGTGCGCGAGGTCCGTCGTGAAGAAGCGGCCAGTCGAAACCTCCAGCCACGCCAGCCCGCACGCCTCTTTCGTCGGGAAGACGCACGCCAGAAAATTACTCGCGCGCGGATCCAACAACGAATCTTCGGTTAGCGTGCCGGGGGTCACGACGCGCGTCACGTCGCGTCTGACGAGACCCTTCGCCAGCTTGGGGTCTTCCATCTGCTCGCAGATCGCCGCGCGAAAGCCCGCCCGCACGAGCTTCTGTAGATAAGCGTCGAGCTGGTGGTACGGAAACCCCGCCATCGGGATCGGGTTCGTCGAGCCTTTGTCGCGGCTGGTCAATGTCAGCCCGACCGCCTTCGACGCCGTCACCGCGTCCTCATAGAACAGCTCGTAGAAGTCACCCATCCGAAACAGCAGGATCGCCTGCGGATGCTGAGCCTTCACTTCGAGGTACCGCTGCATCGCGGGAGTCGGTGTCCGTTCGGGAGTCGTCATGAGTGAGGTTGTCGGTAGTGAAGTGACGAGGGAAGACGATTCGTGAGGCGGCTCACTTTAACCGGGATGACTCACGATTTCTCACCACTTTGCGGCGTGAGGTACGACCACCGCCACAATCCCGTTCAGGTTGGAAGAGTTACAGACTGTCGGGGAACTTTACGGAGTGACTCGCGTCGTACCTCGCCACCGTCGATATCATCCGCTGCGTGTTGAACCCCCGATCCCAGAGCTGTCTGCCCACAGTTCAACACGCCATTCCATTCCACCGAGACCGCGTTGTCTCAATGAACCCTGTCGCGAGGAATCTTAGATGCGCCGCGTTGTCCTGATGGGAGTGATTGTCATGGCAGGGATGTCCTTGGGTGAGTGGACCTCCACCGGGATCGGGGGCGAGATTGGGTTCATCGAAGATTTTGCGTTGGCCCCCGATCGGGCGGCGGCGTTGAAGCAGTTGGTCCCCGGCACCGAGGACTATTACTACTACCACGCCCTCCACTTTCTGAACGTCGAGCAATTTGAGAAGGCGCGCGAGCTGATCGGGCCGTGGCATCAGCGGCATGGACAGACGGGGCGGCTGACTGAGATTCAGACTCGGTTGGCATTGCTCACGTATGACAAGAACCCGCAGGCGACGCTCGACTATCTGCGGAACAAGCTCGGGCTGAACTTCCCTCATCAGCAGGAACAGCTTGGCGTCGAACCGAATCTGCCGACGACGCTCGATCAGAAAATCATCGCGATCGAAGAGTTCGTCAACCGGGCGAATGCCGTCACGCAGGACAACACCGACGGATTCGAGGACACGGCGCTCGATTGGCTCGTCGGGTACGAACTCAATCCAAACCATCGGCGGCATCTGTTGTCGAGGCTGCAACGTCCCGACTATGCCAAGCTCGTGCGGCACATTGCCAACGACTTGGAGCATCCCAACTCGGGCGGCTTTGGTTCGATGCCGATTCACCACCAGTTGCTGCTCACCCAGTTGGATGAGTTGCTGAAGCTGAAGCCTGAACTCCTCACTCAGCAGCACTTCGTCCTCGCCTACCTGCGCCGCCTCCAACCGGGGGCCGACGACGACTGGCGGCACGACCGCGCGGTCCTCGCCGCGTACCTCGACCGGTTGCTGGCGTTTGCCGAACGGTTGGTTCCCTCGCACAACTCGCTCAAGGGGCATGTGCTGTATCACCGACTGGTGCTCGAC
>JAYVOX010000511.1:0-17977 GCA_043757695.1 Schlesneria sp. | reverse complement strand
TGTGCCGTAAGGCCACGGGTTTCCTGCGGCGATTAAGAACCCGCAGCCTGACGGCGTGCGGCTCGCCTGGGCCTCAAATCAAGCCGCGCGAAGTATATCTCTGAGCTGACGGACATCGACGGGTCTCGCGTGTTGGGTGTGGTCGAACGACACGACGCAAAAGCGGCGGATGCTCTGTGGAATACGCTTCCGGACTACAAGAAACAGAACATCGCAGCGGTGGCGATGGACAGGTGGAAGGCGTCCGAGAACAGCGAGTCGAAGAACGTCCCCGCCATCGCCATCGTGCCTGATCGGTTTCAGATCTCGAAACATCTGAACGAGGCGGTTAATCAAGTCCGACAAGCAGAACATCAGATACTCAAACAGAACGGCAACGAAACGCTGGCCGGCACCAAACGACTCTGGTTATACCTCGCACGGGATGAACTGAGACATGCTTCGACGCACCTGAACTTCAGTCTTCCGAAGTCTTCGGAGACTTTGGACGTCTTTCACGTTGCGTCAAACGTCTCACTTTGGGCCGCGTGAGGTATATATAATCCTGAAAACCCCAGCGACGAACAGTGAGCGCAGTTCGAGTCGCCAAGACCACTGTCTTTGGCGTTGTCAGGTGCAATAGACAAGACGTTCCTGGTAGATCGGCTTCACTCGCTGAACCTCCTCGTCACGCTGCGGGATGTTTCCATCATGCTCACGGCCACTGAAGACGATCTCGCGTTCACTGTCAATGAAATTGGATTCATCCAGGGGAACAACGGTCTTCTGCCGTGAGTAACTCGCACACGGCGACTTCTTCCGGAGTCTCGGACGAGCCATTGCACAGCAGGATCATCACGGCTTTATCGACATCCATGACATCCATGACCTACGGACAAAGTGGCGAGATATTGCTCTAGCTGTGGAGGTCGAAGTGAAAGCTCAGGAAGTCGCGGAGCTGAAATTGAAGCACGAACTTGAACAGCATCGCCCCCGTTGGTCGTTCAAGTCGCATTGTGATCGGTCAGCATCCATGCCGTTCGATCACTGCTTTGCAATTGTTCAATGCATGTCGTCGATGGAGTTGCGTTCTCAACGCACCCATCCTTATTGCCTTCCTCGATGAAGCTAGCATTGGCTGGGCGATCAGGAATGTTACTGCTTTCTCGGATGGCACTCCGTTTGCAAGACGTTCGTAGCAACTCTGCCTGACAGTCAAAGCTCGCGTGGGCGTGGCACATCGTTGGCGATGGCCGTTCGTCCCATGAGTGTTTTGACGAGTTAGATGCGATTCGACCGTGATCGGCGTGTCGCACGGGTTGAGTCACGCTTGTCTCGTACTATTGGAGTCAAATCATGTTGAATTGGGCACTCACGTTCTTAATCATTGCACTCATTGCAGCGCTGTTGGGATTCGGTGGAATCGCGGGCGAAGCCGCTTGGGTGGCGCATGTGTTGTTTGTTGTATTTCTCATTCTCTTCTTGGTCTCCGCGTTGTCGGGGCGGCGTGTGCCTCGGGTCTGAAGTGTCGGGATCGACGGTGATTCATGAGCGACCCCGGCATGGGCAGCATGTTCGCCATAATTGAATGAAGCCGCCGGGGTCTAGCGAGGCTCCGGCTTTTTCGTTTCTTTGTTTGAAGTCGCCGAGGTCGTTCAAAGCGCAGATTCACCGAAGTGATTGTCTGCGCGTTGAACGGTCACCTTGACCGTCTATCCATCAGCCTGCGGGTGATGGCGGCGAGCGTTGTCACTGCGTTCGACGATTGATGCTTCGAATCACGCTTTCACGGCGAGATTGCGACGAACGGCGCAATGGTTGCGTGCCGCTTCGTGGGCCGATTACCACGGGATCGGACAGAGCAATGGCGAAGGCTCATGTTGAGTCTTGGACCGTACCGTCAAGGCGACGACGGACACATCACTCAGGAGACAGATCATGGCCGATACAATGACGACGATGAAAAACTCAGTTCAAGGGGTGGGGAACTCGCTCGGACAAGCCGCCGCGTGCGCTGCCGACAACGTTCGCAATGCTGCGGGGTATGTCAGCGAGACGGCCAAGGGGTTGGCCTGCACTGCCTCGAAAGATGGTCAACAGGCGGCTTCTTATCTGGGTCATAAAGCCGAAGACGCAACGGCTGCGGTGGGGAATAGCCTGCGAGCCGCTGGAGACGTGATTCGGCAGAACGCTCCGCACGATGGGACGCTCGGGAAAGCGTCATCGGCTGTTGCGAGGACGCTTGAAGAAACGGGCGACTATCTCAAGCGAGAGGGCTTGGAAGGCATGGCGTGCGACATGACTAACATGGTCAAGAAGAACCCGATCCCCGCGCTGTTTATCGCGGTCGGTGTCGGCTTTCTACTGGCTCGCAGCACGGCAACGCGGAGTTGACTCATGCCCGGTGAACTTTCTTCCGGCAGTGATGTCAGCGTCACGCAATTGCTGACCGACATTATTGCCGATGCTCAATAGTTGGGTCTCCGACATCTCGCTCTGTTCCGGAGCGAGATGCTGCGGGGTGTTCGTAAAACGAGCAGGCATTGGCGTCCGTGGCGATCGGATTTGTACTCGTTCAGATCGGTGGCCTGCTCCTTTGACAAATGCTGGTACTACTCATCTCACAACTCTTCCCTGCGCTCCCTTTATGGCGTTGCTACGCCATCGTCGGTGGCATTGTGACCGGTTGTGGAATCGTCCCGTTGATGATGGGAATCTCTCGGCTCAACACGCTGAGCCTATCGACTGGCGGGACGTTCACCGTTTTGAAGGCGACTGACCAATGGCTTACGACACCCTGACCATACCGACGGAACAAGACACGTTGCGTCAGCAAATTGATGAGTCTCGCAGCTCGCTGGGTGAAAAGCTGGAACTGCTGGAAGGGAAGATGACCGGGACAGTGCAGGCTGCGACAGCGTCGGTTGCGGACGCGACGGCATCTGTGGTGGATACAGTCATGAACGCGACGGCATCGGTTTCCGAGACTGTCGATAACGTGAATGCCGCTGTCCAAGGGACCGTTGAAAATGTTCGGAACTCCGTATCCGACGCCGTTGATTCGGTGAAGGAGACGTTCGACCTGACACAACAGGTCCGAAATTATCCTTGGCAAATGGTGGTTGGGGCCGTGGCGGTGGGATACATCGGAACGCAGTTCCTCAAACCGGAACGTCGCTCCACGAGAGCGAGCGACCGGCGCTCGGAATGGAACGGACTCGACCAGGCTCGATCTGGCATTCAACGCTCACCGGCCTCGGCGGAGTCCTTATATGGAGAGGAACCCGGCGTTCGGCAAGACAGCGAGAGCAACGGCGTTCAGAGAATATCCGCACCGGTGGACGTTGCACGAGAACCGTTGTCGGCAACGTTTCCAACTTGGATGGGGCACCTCGCGGACACGTTCGGCCCGGAGATCTCTCAACTTCGCGGCCTGGCGATCGGCACTTCGCTTGGATTGGTGCGAGACATGATCACGAACTCTGTTCCAGAAACCCTGCGTATACAAATTGCAGAAGTTGTAGACGGCTTCGCGGATAAACTGGGTGGCCAGCATAGTCACGGGTCGGTGTTGCAACCCGCCCACAATCCAGAAGCACGACATCGAGATCATTTTCCTGAGGTCTCGGCCGTCGATGCGTCTTAGAAGTCATCGTTTAATGACTGTTTCAGGAGCTGGCGCACCGTGAATAAACAACAATCACTCACCTCATGGCAGCACGCACTCATCGCGCTTTCGCGGACATTTATTGGTCTCGCGATCGTCTTGGCGCTGATGTGGGGACGGCCGGTGCTGATCCCGATTGCCCTCGCGGCGCTGTTGACGTTTCTGCTCAATCCACTCGTCCGCAGCTTGCAGCAGCGTGGCTTGGGGCGAGTCCTGTCGGTCATCGTCGCGGTCTCGTGTGTGGGGATTGGCTTTACCGTCATTGGCGTGATTGGGACTCGTCAGATCTCGAAGCTCGTCTCCGAAATTCCCGAAAACACTGCGAAGATCACCGCCAAAGTCAAAACACTCAAACAGTTGTTTTCCAGTTCCATGGCGCATCGCTTCGAGGACATGATCGAAGAAGTCAGCCGTGAATTGCGTGAATCGGCCGACCCGCTCAGTATCGATGTCGACTTGGGCGGCGTGATTGAACCAGTGATTTCCCGCCCCGTGCCCGCCAGAGCTGTAACCTCTGGGTCCATACCTTGGATGTTGTTGACGGGGTATCTCGGATCGGCATTCGAGGTCTTGGCCACGATGGCATTCGCGCTTGTGCTGTTGGTGTTTTTTCTCTTGGAGCGAGAAGGCTTGCGTGATCGCCTGGTGTTGCTCGCCGGAAAGTCGCACCTCACAGTCACCAGCAAAGCGCTGGAAGATGCGACCAGTCGTATCAGCCGCTATATCGTGATGGTGGCGATTGTGAACGGTGGATTTGGTGTGCTGCTCACCGTTGGCCTCCTTCTAATAGGAATGCCTTACGCGGTGTTGTGGGGATGCTTGGCGGCTCTACTACGCTTCGTGCCTTATATCGGCCCCTGGGTCGGAGCACTCTTTCCCATCGCGATGAGCTTGGCGATGTCGGAAGGTTGGTGGCAGCCGGTCGCGGTCTTCAGCTTTGTCATGGTATTGGAACTGATCTCGAACAACATCGTCGAGCCACTGGCGTTCGGCAGGACAATAGGAGTCGCACCGACAGCACTGCTGATCTCGGCGGCATTCTGGTTGCTTCTATGGGGACCAATTGGCTTGATCCTCTCCGCACCATTCGCGGTCTGTCTCGTTGTCTTGGGAAAGAACATTCCGCAACTCGGATTTCTCAACGTGCTGTTGGGGGACCAGCCTGCACTGACCGCCGATGTCGGATTTTATCAGCGGTTACTCATTCGGAACCACCAGGAAGCGAGCGCGCTCGTCGTAGCCCGCTTGCACGGACCTGACTCCGAACGAGTCTTCGATGAACTCTTGGTTCCCGCCCTAAACTTTACCAAGCGCGATTTGCATCGAGGCCATATCACCGAAGACGAAGGTGAGTCGCTGCTTCAGTCGCTCAGCCAATCTTTTGCGGACGTGAACCTGTTTCACCAAACCGACGGTGTCGGTGGAGCCACTTCGTCCGAGGACGACGCTACAAAGAACTGCCCCGGTCGCCACAAGATTCTTGGCTGCTCGGCTGGCGGCATCGTGGATCGAACCGCGCTCGCCATGCTGGACGAATTGTTGGACCCCGCACATTGGGATCTCGAACTGGTTTCTGCAGAAACCCTCACCTCAGAATTGGTCGCTCGGGTTGCGTTAGAGGCTCCGGTCGCGATCTGCATCGCTGCGATTCCACCCGGAAGCGTCGCTCAGGCCCGCTACCTCTGCAAGAAATTGCGAGCCGCCAATCCGGACGTACCGCTCATTGTGGGCCGATGGGGCGAACGGCGAACCCAACAGACCGATCGTGAACGGCTCGCTGAAGCGGGCGCGACACGCGTGACGACCACGCTCATCGAAACTCGCCACTGGCTGGAATCGCTTCACCCGATTTTTGGTCCGTCCGCATCGGTTTCCTCAGAGTCGCCACTCGGCACTGCTCACAGCGACGGGCGCCTATTATCGACCTCAGCATCGCCACCCTTGCGACACCACTCATAAGGAGTGTCCCGTATGAATTCCCAGGGCGAAATCGAGGCGTCCATCTGCGACGGCATCCGCCGCTTTGAAATTGAATATATGGGGCGTGGTCCCAAAGACGTTCACGCCTATCTGATTGGAGACCTGCTGATCGTGCGTGTGATGGGAGCACTCACTGCCGCCGAACAACATCTGGCCAAATCACCAACTCTTGAGAAAGGGCGTGACTTGCTGAAGCAGGTTCGGACTCAATTGGTCGAGACTGCGCGGTCGAGTTTGGAAGTGATGATCGCGGCCTGCACCGGCGTCAACGTGGTGAGTCTGCACCACGACATCAGCACCGTCACGGGAGAGAAGATCATGGTCTTTACGTTGGCGGATTCTCCATGCTGCCGAGAGTTACGAAAGCGATAAACCGTATCATTGTTCTAGGCAGCAGCCGCAACTGCTTCGACGCGGCCCGGACAGCGCATATCGCCACAGACACCTCACATTTCCTCGTTAAGAAAGCGCGACGACTATGAACTACAACTCCTATTGGGAAATGACCGGACCAACGCTGACTTGTCCTCCGCTGGCGGAAGACACGACGGCCGACGTGTGCGTCATCGGGGCGGGAATCGCAGGCATAATGACGGCTTATCATTTGTGTCGCGAGGGGAAGTCCGTGGTCGTCATTGACAAGGTGGCTATCGGCGCTGGCCAAACGCAAAACACAACGGCACACCTGACGAACGCCATCGACGATCGCTATGTGTCCATCGAAGCATGGCACGGAAGCGACGGCGCGAAGCTGGCTGCACAAAGTCATACTGCTGCAATTGATCGCATCGAAGTCATCGCGAAGGAAGAGGGAATCGATTGCGATTTTGAACGCCTTGATGGCTACCTATTCGCCCCGCCGAAAGACTCCCCCAATTTACTCAACGATGAGTTGCGAGCCGCTCATGCGGCGGGAGTTATCGTAGAGCTAATCCGACACGCACCCTTGCATCACTATTTCACCGGCCCCGCGCTGAGATTCCCACGACAGGCCCAAATCCACCCGATGAAGCTTATGACGGGATTGGCCGCTGCCGTGCTACGTCGAGGCGGTCGCATCTTCAACCAGACGCACGCGGAAGGGATCGAGTGCGTAGCTGCCGACTCAAAGGAGCGACCAATCGGTTGGACTGAAGATCAGCCATCACTGCGAGTCAAGGTTCGCGGGGGATTGACGATTACAGCGAGGTCTGTCGTGGTGGGTAACTGTTAAGCAAACAAAAGAGCTTGTTTTCTTGTGGTTTTGAGCATTGTGATGATTCGCGGTATCCCTATCTCACGGTCATTTCATGGTTTATAAGCCACTCAAAACACTACCGGATGATGTCAAGAGCGACTCTCGCCACAAAATAGCTTCCCACGTCTGCTTAACAGTTACCGTGGTGGCAACGAACTCGCCCTTCAATGACATGTTCGCAATTCACACGAAGCAGGCTCCCTATCTGACGAATGTCTGTGGATTCGCCGTCCCACGCGGATCGGTAGAGAAGGCGCTTTATTGGGACGCCATAACTCCATATCACTTTGTGCGACTCGAAGAGTTTGGGCCGACGACGATCAACGGGGCGGTGTTGGGCAACCCAGAAACGGAGCAATTGCTGTTGGTTGGTGGTGAGGATCACAAGACCGGTCAGGCCAACGATGCGGAGGCCCGCTTCTCGCGACTAGCCACGTGGACCTAGACGCGGTTTCCAATCCTTGGAGAACCGCGGTTCCGTTGGTCGGGCCAGGTTATGGAGACGAATGATGGCCTCGCGTTTATTGGCAGAAATCCTGCTGACAATCCGAACATTTATGTTGCCACAGGCGATTCCGGACAAGGAATGACTCACGGCACAATCGCAGGAATGCTGTTGTCCGACCTGATCGTCGGTCGCCCCAATTCATGGGCGTCACTTTACAATCCATCCCGCCTGTCATTGATGGCCTCCGGGCGGTTCCTCGAAGAGAACGCGAACGTCGCTCAGCAATTTACCGCGTGGATCACACCGGGAGATGTCGCGTCAGCGGACATGATTGCCGCAGGACACGGTGCCATCGTTCGAAACGGCCTATCGAAACTCGCCGTCTATCGTGACGCGCACGGGAAGCTTCATACGTGTTCTGCTGTCTGCCCACACTTGGGATGTCTCGTTAGCTGGAACAGTAATGACACAACTTGGGACTGTCCCTGCCATGGCTCACGATTCGACAGCACCGGGCACGTAATCTGCGGGCCAGCTCATCACGATCTCACCACGATCGAGTCAAAGCATGAAGCTCCGGTGACATTACAACATTGATGAATTAGACACCGCCGAACATTGGACGTGACGATTGTCGTCACAAGGCTTGGGCCGACGACCTATTCTTGAAAGAATCTGGAATAACACTTTTGACAACCTTGCCGTTCCGGAAGAGATGTCTAGTATGACCCCCGAATAGCGCTATCGGATGTATAGTGACTTGGTTAGTTGACACGGTGGACTAAATAAGAAGCAGCCGCAACTTGAGGGAGGCTAATTAGGGAGTAAGCCGATGCGACCGAACACCCCAGTGTGTTTGAGTGCGTCGGCTTTTTTGTTTGGTGTGGCTAGCCACATGATGGGGGCGTGAGCAGCATGCCCCACATATGAGTAGGCGGACACCGCCCTGAATCCGACCGCTTGCGTGTCCTAAGTCTTGTCGGCATTCAGCGTGATGCGATATTCGCCGCAGATAACCCAGGTCCGACACGATTCACCTAGTGGCAGTCAATCGTGGTAGGAATCATCAATGTGATCCAGCAGCCTTTGCGAATCAACGTAATTTGCCAGTTATCCCCTCGCACGCACGCTGTTTACGTGCTGGGGAATTGTGAGTTCACGAGCGGAATGCCCGCTGTGTGTGAGTTTCGAGTTCTATATAAGGAGATGTTTACGATGCGTCATTTCATGACCGGTTTTCGCAATGTACGGGCCAGTGGGGTTGCTGCGTTGCACCGACACAGCATGCGGCACGTGGCGAGGCTGCTGGCGGTTGCCAGCGTATTGGCAGTCGCTCCGGCATTTGCCCAGCAGTCGGATCGTTCGGCAACGAAGCCCGCAGCCAAGCCGTCTGAGAATCGCCCGCAGTCGCAGGCTCACGCTGAGTCGGCGGCAATTCCTGAGTGGGCGGAGAAGCTGAATCTTTCGGCTCAGCAGCAAGGCCAGATCAAGGAGATCGTCCGCAACTACGATGGTTCGATCGGTGTGGTTTGGAACCAATTCAGTGAGCGCTATATGCAGACCATCTGCATGGAGACTTGCCTGATGGCAGCGATTGAGGACAATCTTAGCGAGCCTCAGCGGATGCAAGTCCGCGATCAGCGCCGCAAGACGGCCCAGCACGAGAAGGCGATGGCAGCGACGGGTACCAAAGTGAATCAGGCAAAGATCACCCCCAACGAAGAGAATGCCAAGTCAGGTGAAGCCGCAGAAGAGGGGATCGCCGCTGCCGGAGTGACGCTGACCGACGAGCAGGAAACTGCCGCCGACAAAGTTCAGGAAAAATATCGTTCGCAATTGCGTTCGATGAACCGCGATATTCAGGGGATGCACACGCGGTTGGTTTCGTTGGAAGCCGACAAGCTGGCAGAAATTGAAAAGGTGCTGACGAAAGAGCAACTGATGGAACTTCGGAAGCATCGCCAGAACGCTCCCGTCGCTCCGAAGTTGGCGTTGAACAAAGCCGGACCGACCAAGGCCGACTGAACCTAGCCGCTGAGATGGCACGCGGTCGCCGTGAGGTGCCGCGTGCCACCTCAGACGGTCTCAATCACATTCTGGCTAGCAAAGGAAACATCATGAGACAAGTTCTCTACATAGCGGCGATCACGATCGCGTCGTTCGTGACGCTTCAAACCTCAGGGACTGTATTTGCTCAATCGCTGACCATCGGACGCGGCGGCGTACAGTACAATTCGTACGGGCGAGGCTACTACGGTGGCTATGGCCAAGGTTATCAAAACAACAACGGCTACTACCGCACCTATCGACCATACCGCCAGTCGTATTATGGGTATGGCGACGGTGCCTACGGTTATGGCTCTGGCAACTCGTACCAGTCTCCGTACAGCAACGGAAACTTGTATGGCAATCAGAGCTACTACAACGGATACGGCAATTCCGGCTACTCAAACCAATACAACACACCATCGTATAGTCCGTATGGTGTTGGGTTTTATACCGGATTTGACAACGCTTGGTAACGCACAAGTACTCACCGCGACGACGATGAAGGTCGATTTGAATCGTTCGGAGCGACATTGATGCAAGCCGCAGGCGGCGAGACCCATTTGGGTTTCGCCGCCTGATCTTGCGTGGTGGCTTGGATACGCAGCGTAATAATCTTCAGTCGCGATAACTGTCGCTCGGTGAGGAAGCAGGCTCGGCTGGTCGCCCTCCGCGCGACATGGTCGCTGATAACGCAGTCCATGCTCGAATGGCGTGGGGCGCGAGCGTCAATGTGTGCTGCGACAGAACCGGAAAACATGAATCAAACTGGCTGTTTGCGATGCTTTCGTAACAACTGCCAGACGGGGCGCGAGATGTGCTTATGAAACGTTGCCGGAAGCCAAGGTGCTTCTGCTCGATCGGTCTCTCGCTGAGATCTGCCGAGATGACCTCGCTGTGCAACACCAGGGCTACCAACAAGGGGGAATTACTATGGGACTCATTCTGTTGATCGTGCTCATTCTACTCATCACGGGGGGGTTGCCGAATTGGAACCATTCACGCGATTGGGGTTACGGTCCCAGCGGCGGCTTGGGCCTCGTATTGGTGATCGTGCTGATCCTGATTCTCTTGGGGCATATTCCCCGCGGCATCTAGTCAGCCGTCGTGAGTGACGCACGTGATTGAATTAGCAGCCCGTTGAAAAAGTAACCCGCAGCGTGAGCGAGGGGCGGTGGTGTTGCGAAACTTTCGAAAAACACGTCCTCGCTCACGCTGCGGGTTACTTCAAAACCGTTTTTCAGCGGGCTGTTAGAGGAAGTCGTGCGGGTCGCAAACACAACGCGGCTCGCACTCAATTGCCGCAAGTTCAATGTAACAGGAAGGATCGACATGCACTCCCAGACCAAGCGTCTCCACTTGTCAGAGTGGTCTCTGCCGCACGACAACGAACTGGTTCAACAGGTCGTCGCCGGATTGCTCACTCGGCTCGGAAGCCGCGTACGCAATTTTCAAATGACTGGTCGCGACGATGGTTTGATTTTGCGTGGAGAGGTCAACACCTACTACGGAAAACAAGTTGTGCAAGAGGTGGTTATGGACCTGTCTGGGCGTTCGTTTCTGTCGAACGATATCGAGGTTCAGTGCGGTCAGCATCGAAGATGTGCGATGGCCGTCGTCGGCCACTAATGCCTTCTTCGAGCAATGCGACCTCCATGCAGCCGTCGCGAAGACTGCGGATGGAATTGTTTTATCGACGAAGTTCATGTTGCGATTGTGAAATATCCCATGTGGCTTGTGCCTCACGGGAATAGCGGCCCACAAAGGCCATGTTTTGGAACCCTGTCTAAAGGAATGTTGTAATGAATCGAAAACTGTTTTCTCTCGTCGGAGTGTTTGCCGCTGCGTTGAGCTTCACTGTCGGCAGCACCGATGCGGAGGCTCGGTGCTGCCGAGTCCAACGCAATCGTTGTTGCCAACAGAATGGCAACGTTGGCTGTAACAATTCTGGATTTCGTAATTCCGGAAACTGTGGAAGCCAACAGAACTGCAATACGGGATGCGGCAACAACGGCTATCAGCAAACCAGTAACTACGGCCCTGGACCAATGACGTATGGCACGTCAGGGACTACGACCATCAACCAATCCGCTCCTCCTGTCGAAGCTCCTCCCGTTCCAGCAACAGCTCCAGCTCCAGCAAACTGACTTCAGCGGAAACTCTATATTTATCCATCGACCGCCTGCGGGCGGTCGATGGTCGGGAGGTCAACATGTTACGTGCGATGATTCTGGCGGTCTGTGTCACGACGCTTGTCACGCTCTGTTTAGGCGAGGGGCAAGATCAAGCTGCTCCTCAAAAAGCTGTTACTCAGGGGCCAGTCCCCACAACGAAGGTTGTCCCTAAAACAGTGGGCAAACCGGTGATCGAGCCATCCAAACCCGCAGCGATAATGCCGCCGACCAAGTCCGCCGAGAGACAACCCGGCGCTGCCTCACCAGCGACACTGAGTCGCTCGCCTGATGAAGCAGCGATTCGTGCGACCGGCGATTCGTTTGAGAAAGCGTATCGCGACGCGGATGCCAAGCTGCTCGCTGCTCATTTCACGGAGGACGCCGAATATATTGACGAGCAAGGGAACGTCTATCAAGGGCGTGCGGCCATTGAAGAAGCGATGGCGGCGTGTTTCGCGGGGAAGCCGGTTTGTCAGATGGAGTTGAATATCGACTCCATCCGCTTCATCAGTCCCGGCGTGGCGGTGGAAGATGGCACGACGATAGTCACACCGGGTAACGGCTCAACGCCCCTCTCCAGTCGCTATACAGCAGTGCATGTGAAAACCGATGGCAAGTGGCTTGCCGCCAGTGTCCGCGATCATGCCCCCAAAGGACGCCGACAACATCGTGCTCAACTCGAACAACTCTCCTGGCTGCAAGGAGACTGGGTTGATGAAGGAGACGCGTCACTCGTGATCTTTTCGTGTGAGGCTGTCGATGACGGCAACTTCCTGTTGAGAAAATTCGTCATTCAGGTCGCCGGACAAGAGGCGATGAGCGGCACGCAACGGATTGGCTGGGATCCTCTGACCGGCAAGTTGCAAGCTTGGATTTTCGACTCGGAAGGTGGTCACGCCGACGGGTTCTGGCACCGAGATGACGATCGCTGGGTGCTGAAGTCCACGGGCGTCACCGCTGATGGTCAGCCCGCATCGAGTACGAGCATCTATACGCTCGTTAACGACTACACGATGACGTGGCAGTCGGTGGATCACGAAGTCGGTGGCGTGCAGCTTCCAGACAGTGAGTTAGTAACGATCGTTCGTCGCGCACCGTCACCGGACATGGCTGACAACGACCGTGCTTCAAAATTGAAATGACACTTATCTCGCCTCACTCGCCCGATTTATCGGCGTCTTTTTGGAAAGTCCTGCCATGAAAATCAAACTTTGGAAAATGGGAATTGCCTGCGGTCTAGCAGTCACCCTGACATCGGCCTCGCTGTTCGCTCGCGGCGGCGGCGGTGGGAGTGGAGGTCAGCATGGTGGGGGAGGCGGAGGTGGGCAACCCGGTGGTGGAAATCAGGGTGGTGGAAATCAGGGTGGTGGGCGACCTAGCGGTGGCGGGGGACAGCCCGGAGGTGGGGGAAGCGGGGTTCACGTTCCGTCAGGCGGAGGCGGTTCACCTGTTGCCCCACGCGGCGGACAGGCACCGGCGAACAACAATCGAACTCCCTCGTTCAGTCAGCCGAACCTCGGCGGACAGGCTCGTCCGCAGCCAGCCACGACCCCTTCGGGAGCGGGAACACGGTCGGGAACGACTGCAGCAAAAGTTCCGTTGGATGGCGGCAGAACCGGCAGCATCCCAAGCGGCGCGCCAGTCAGAGCCAATGGCGGACTCCCCGGTGCGGTCGGTCAACCTCGGATGAACATTGGTCAAGGTGCCAACAGCAACATTGGAGCAGGAGCTGGAACTCGCTCACAACTGACAGGCGCGCAAACCGCGCGGGTCGTCGGCCAGTCCCTCGGCGGCAACACGATCAACCTCAATAATCGCACCGTCAATCTGGCCAACACCAGTTACCAGCCAGCCATCAACCGCCACCCGCAATATCTCGGTTATTGGAATGGCAATTACGGTGGCTATGGCGGTTACGGTGGCGGCTATGGGAACGGGTTTGGTGGAGGCTTTGGTTCCGGTCTGGGCTTCGGCTTGGGCTCAAGTCTCGGGTTTGGTCTGGGCGGCGGTTATGGTGGCTACGGCTGGGGCGGTGGCTACGGCGGATATGGTTATCGCCCTCTGGGCTGGGGCTTGGGAGCGTGGGGTCTTGGAGCACTGGCTTATAACAGCGGATATCTGGGATACTCGAACCCGTATTACAACAACAGCTATGGGTCGTATGGAAACTACAATTACTCACAGCCGATTCCGGTGAGCTACGTTTACGCTCCGACAACCACGCCAGCCAACGGCAATACCAGCAACGCGACTTCGTCGTGTGGACAAAGCTTGGACGATGCGATCGCTGCCTTCAAACTGAACAATTACGACGCTTCGCTTGACTTGGTTAATAAAGGTTTGATTCAGTGTCCCGACGATTCGGTGCTACACGAGTTCCGCGCCTTGGTGCTGTTTGCCAAAGGTGACTATCAACAATCGGCGGCGACGATTCACTCGGTCCTGGCCGTTGGTCCGGGTTGGAACTGGACGACGCTCAGCAGCCTGTATCCAAGTGTTTCCATCTACACCTCGCAACTGCGTGCGTTGGAAGCCTCGTCGAAACTGAACCCACAAGATGGAGCTTCACGGTTCCTGCTGGCTTATCACTATATGGCGGATGGCTACCCCGACGCCGCTGAGCGACAACTGCAACAAGTGGTGAAGCTCGTTCCGAGTGACCGTGTTGCTGTGGATGTTTTGAGAATGGTGACGAAGCCAGCAGCCGATCAACCGACCGACTCTGGGCAGCAGCCGACGCCGAATCCTCCGGGCGAAGCCGCACGGGCAGCGACACCAGAGATCAAGCCGATTGATGCCGCGATGCTCGTCGGAACTTGGCACGCCAACCGCGATGACGGCTCAAAGTTTGAACTGACCCTGACAAACGCTGCGAACTTCAATTGGAAGTTCACACAAAAGGAAACGGTGCAAGAGTTCGGCGGCACCTACACCGTTGAAGGGAACGTCTTGGCCCTCGAGCGCAAAGACGGCGGCTCACTGATCGCGGGAGTCGTTCCCAACGGCGAGCAGAAGTTCAACTTCAAATTGCTGGGTGCTCCGCAAGAAGACCCGGGCCTTAACTTCGGCAAGTGAACGAGCGGACGCATCGCGTCTCAAAGGAGTGATTCCACATACTGAACTTCGGACTGCAGTCATTGATCTTTGCCCTGATGTCTGGTGTCCTCGGCTTTGACGCCGATGCGCCGGGCGGATGGACTTGGGAGAAAGGCTCATTCTTTTTCTTCCTGCTGCTGGCGGCGATCCCGTTCGTCGGAAGCACGATCCGCAGGCCGTCCGTCTTGTGGGAGGTGTTCGACGAATTCCAAGGCAAACGATTTCAAGACCTTCGCCAGAGTCAGGCTCGCGCCCTGACAAGAGATCAGCATGATTGAATCGACGCATGTGCGACACGAAATGCATGCCTTGACACGTGCGGGATTGAGATTCAGGAATGGATGATCCCATTTTCAAAACGCCATAGCGTCTTCATCCCATTAAGTAAGCAATGACTCATGACCAACAAGCTAACAACCCCTGATTTACAAGGAACAACCAATGAAGATTCTTCTGTTTGGAACACTCTGCGGGGTGGCTTTGGGATGCAACCAAAGCAGCCCTCCGACTTCTGTTGCTCAACCGGCACCTAACCGGCCCACGACGGTCACGGCGAATCATCCGGTAACAACTGAACCGGTTGATCGCACAAACACCGGGGTCAACGTCCGCGACCGTGACAGCACGGCGAAGACTTCGCTCGACCAAAACGAAAACAAGGCAGATATCAAAATCACCGCCGACATTCGTAAGCAGGTCATTGCAGAGAAGATGTCGGTCAACGCCCATAACGTGACAATCATCACTCAAGACGGGAAGGTGACATTGCGAGGCCCTGTGACGACACAGGACGAGAAGCAGCGGATCGAAGAGATCGCTGTGGCCGTAGCGGGTGCCGACAAAGTCGACAATTACCTCGAAGTCAGCAGCAAATAAGCCCGGTTTCAGACCATTTACAAGCAACTAGATTCATCACCAGGTACAGGAGAGTTAATCATGTCCACATCAGTATTTTGCACAGCGACTCATGCTCAGACCAACACCATCATTGACGATTTGAAGGCTGCCGGATTCTCCGGCAACGACATTTCCGTCTTGATGGCTGACAAGGGAGGCACTCGAGACTTCGCTCTCGAAAACAGCACCAAGGCACCGGAAGGAGCAGCAGCCGGTATTGGAACCGGTGCTGTGGTCGGAGGTGCCTTGGGTTGGCTAGCCGGTATTGGGGCGTTGGCGATTCCGGGCCTCGGCCCCTTCATTGCCGCTGGTCCGATCATGGCCGCTCTCAGTGGCGCGGCGATCGTCGGTACGGTTGGCGGCCTGACGGGCGCGCTGATCGGCATGGGAATGCCGGAATTCGAAGCCAAAAAATACGAGGGCAAAGTAAAAACCGGAAGCTGCCTCATTTCCGTCCACGCTATAGACAGCAACGAGACGACGCGCGCCAAAGAAATCTGCAAGCGAGCCGGTGCGAGCGACATCACGCGCGCGGGTGAATGCGCAGTACCCGCGACGGCCGACAAAACGTCAGGGTCGTGCGCGGTGCCAGTGGGTGGACGTGTGTGACATACGTGAGTGCCCTGAATACTTGAGTGGAAACACTAGTGCGTCTATGTGGACGAACTTAAAGACTTGTACAGCGCCGAACATCAGCTTTTAAAGGCTCTGCCAAAGATGGCCAAAGCGGCTTCAGATGTCCAATTGGCCAAGGCGTTCACCGGACATTTGGAGGAAACGAAAGGGCATGTTGATCGGCTGGAGAAGATTTTCAAGAAGCTCGAAGCCAGCCCGAAAGGCAAGACGTGCAAGGCCATGGAAGGACTGCTGGAAGAGGGCAAGGATGTCATGGCCGAGAATGCCGATCCGACGGTGATGGATGCCGCCCTCATTGCGGCAGCGCAGCGCGTCAAACACTACGAAATGGCTGGATACGGATGCGTGCGGACGTTTGCGCGTTTGCTCGGCTACGACCAGGCGGCCGATTTGTTGCAAGAGACGCTCGACGAAGAGGGTGCCGCAGACAAGAAGCTCACGAAACTGGCCGAGACGGTAATTAACGTCGAAGCCGTCGATCCCGTCGCCAGTGCCTAATCTGCGGACATGACAACGCAATAAAAGAATGCGAGAGCCGAATGTTTTGTCAGCACTTTGCCAGCTCGCTCCCATGGGAAGAAGGTGGTTCGGACAGCAAACCTGTCGCCGACCAAAACAGCGGCACCGCCGGGACAGACACTCAGACAAGGACGCTCACCATAGATCTGGTTGAGCGTCTGCGGAACGGCTTAAAGCCGGATCGCTTTCCCGATTCGACAGACCAACGTTGAAGCGTCGGCACCGATGACATTTTCTCGAAGGAATACAAATGAACATTCTGACACACACTATTTTTCCGCTCGCGGCTGCCGGGTATTCGTTGGTTTACCTGTTGGCCGGGGGCGGAGTTTTTGGGGCCATCGTCATCTTCGTCCTCATGAAGATGGTCGGAAAGTAACGCGACTTACACCGTATTGCTGGAGATCAACATGCTTGAAACGACTCACGTGCATCACGATGCCGAGGGCGTCACCCGCGAAGATTTGGTGGCGTTGCTCAATGAAGACCTTGCCGGTGAATATCAGGCGATCATTTCCTACGTGATCTATTCGCAGGTCATCAAGGGAGCGCAGTACATGGCGATTGCCGCTGAATTGGAACTGCACGCGGCCGAAGAACTCGCTCACGCGATCATCATCGCGGGCCAGATTGACTATCTGGGCGGGATGCCGTTGGCGATTCCCAAGCCGGTCAAAACGTCGGCCAATCCCGAGGACATGTTGCGGTTCGATCTCGATAACGAGAACGAAACGATTGGCCGGTATCGACAACGCATCCGGCAGTGCGAAGCGTTGGGCGAGTACGCCGTGGCCGAGCAACTTCGCGGGATCGTCGTGCAAGAGCAAGATCATCAGATTGCGCTGGCGACGGCACTCGGAGTGCCGGTGCCGAATGTTGCTCAGCTCGCCACGACTGTGACGATGACGCTGACATAGATCGAGACACGCGAAGTGTCAGACGAGCGATGTGCCCTGCTTCTCGTGACGCAGGCACGCAACAAACAAGACTTCATGAAAGGTATCCCAGATGAAACGCATCGTAGTTGCAACGTTGATTATCGGCTTGGCTTCAATCGGAATGACCGGCTGTACCAAGACAACCAAAACGACCGCGAAGCAGGAGACAAAAATCGCCACACCGGGAGGAACGACGACGATCACGACCGAGAAAGAAATCAAGAAGACCGGCGAGCAACCACCGGTCGCACCGTGACGCCTCCCTAGGTGTCTGTCCGGAAAGTCGAAGGCCATACCTTCCGTAGGGTGGGCACTGCCCACCATCAACGACCGATTGTGGTGGGCAGTGCCCACCCTACG
>JAYVOX010000510.1:0-4742 GCA_043757695.1 Schlesneria sp. | reverse complement strand
GTTGGCGACGGCTTGTTCGGTGACTCGACCTTCGCGCGAGGCGGCTTCACACGCGGCCGAGCGGATCGCGAGAACATCGGCGGGAATGCCGCTCAGTTGGGGGAGTGACTCGCGCGTGAGCCGTCCGGCCAGCGCGAGAAACAGTCCCGCCGAGTGACAGCGCTCGGCCAGTTGAGCGAGCGACGCGCGATCGCAGAAGTCGGTCAATGTCGTGCCGGTCTTCGTGAAGGTGTCGATGAGCAAGCCCGAGCAGTTCGTCGCGATGGCTGCTGCCAGCACGTCGTTGATCGACGGTGAGTTTGCTGCGGCTGCGTCGGCATACGCGACGGCGACCCAATTGATTGGCACGGTGTTGAGTCGAACCGTTCGTGGCTCGTCGAACAAACGTCGCACGCGCCACCATTCGTCGCACCAGTGATCCCGTGCGGCGAGATGACTCAGCCCGAGTTTCGCATACGTGACTGACTCAGGCAGCGCGGGGACGTGACTCGCGTCGCGCCAGTCATTCACTTCGCCCAACGCGACGCTCAGCGGGGTGAGTGGCGTGTGTCGTGACCGAGGATCGCCGTGTGAGTCTGCGAGCTGCCGCGCGATCGCGGCGATCACATCCATGTCGGCCATGCCAAGCGATCCTCGCAGCGGCTCCTTCACGTCGATGATGTTGGCCCCACCGCGCAGCGCCGCCACGGCCTCGTCGGGCGAACGGACGCTAACCAGCAACTGCGGCCCGCGTGTGGCATCAGGCAACAAGCGGCGATTCCCCGACCCATCACGTTCCGTCACGAACTGTTTCTCCACGTCGATCTCAGCGGCCTGTTCGCAATTGAACGGGTTGCAGGCTGCGGACGGTGATCGTATCGGCACCCCAGTCTTGGCGGAATTGGCGGTCGCCAACGACCCCCATCGGCTGACCGGCACTGCGACGCAGATCGACTCCCGGTGCCGGTTGCAGGTACGCGAGCAACTTGCCGTCGGGAGCAATCAACGCGAACTGCGGACCACCGGGAAACGTGCGCGACATCGGTTGCACGAGGCCCGCACCAGCGAGGCCATTCGGATTCGCGGGCCGAGCCGGATTGGGGCCAGCGGTGTTTGGAGTCGCTCCGCCGTTGCCGGGTTGTCGCCCTTCCACCATGTTGGGGATCGGTTGATTGGCAAACGGTTGGCTCGGGCCGAGCGTTGGCTGCGAGACCGGTGGCGTGGAAGAAGTCGTCGCGCCGAGTGATCTCAGTTGAGACTCATGCTGCTGTTGGAGCGACGCCAATTGCGCGTCGCGTTGCCGTGTCTCAGAAGTCAGCTTGAGGAACTCGGAGTACTCGGAATGAATCTTCTGATACCGCGTGACCGCATCGAGACGGCCAGCGATCACGTGGCTCATCGCCGGTTGGCTGACTTCTTGATCGAGGGCACGGTACTGAGTGGCAATGTCGTTGAGACTCCAGCTCGGCGGCTCTTGCTTGACCATCTCACGGAACTCTCGGTCGATCTTGTCGAGGCGACCGCGAAAGCCGTCGGCGGGATCGGTCTTCGACGACGCACCTGTCTCGCCTGGTCGAGGCTTCGTTCCGCGTAGTGACTCACCCGGATTGCCCACTGGCGTAGGGCCGGTCGAGATCGGCTTGGTAAAGGCGTCGGGATCGAGTTCCCGACCATCGGCAACAGGACCGGACGGCTTCTTGGGACGCGGTGGAGGTTCGCTCGGAAACGGCTCCGAACGAATCGCGTCAGCCGCGACGAGGGCCTTGCGAGGAATCCAGCGCCACTCGCGCTTGATCGGACTGATCTTGTACATCAGCTTCGATCGGTCCTCGAACGCGAACGTTTTCTCGCCGAGAATCTGGACCGCATCTCCCTTCGAGAGATTGCCCTGAATCGTCGTGAACTCATCGGGATTAATCGAGCTGCCGATGTGGACGACGACGTTGTTCGCCTTCAACACGCCTGCGTTGTCTCCCGACTTCTGCACATGCTCCGCGAGAATCCAACTGAAGCTGCCCGTGGGTGGCGCGATCATGCACCAGCCTCCCGGATCGTGGCGATGAACCATCACTTTGTCGGATCGCTTGAGCTTGTCGGTCGGATAGAAGGTGGGACCGGGACCGCTGCGCACGTACTCGCCATCGAGATCGACGATCGCCTCGTAAGGGAACTTGCGATCTTGAGCCGACGCGGGTGTGAGAACGTGACTCAACATCACGAGACCGATCGCGGCGAACGCCACGCCGCGCGTGAAGCCGGTGGGAATTGAGGTGCAGTGCATCGAGAGCCTCCGGGCCAGAACGGCATGGGAAACAGGGACGTGAGAGCAGATCGCGTCGAGTGAAGTCGGACCGCGCACGCGGCGCTGAAGGGTCGCCGCGCGAGGTGAAGTCCAAGTCGCGCGGGTTCTAGTCCACCGGCAGAATCTGCTCAATATCGGTTTCGACGCGCGGAAACTTACCACCCTCTGGTCAACGACTGCTGCAACCTGAGCGAACTGCTCGCTCGCCTTCTCCTTTCTTCATCCGTGCTCTGGCCCTGCCATCCGTGCGATCACTCTTCCTCTCCGTGACAGCAGCATCAGAAAGAGGTGGATCGCACGGATGGCAGGGCCGGAGCACGGATGAAGGCGACTGCGGGAGGGGTCAAGTATTTCAGGGCAAGTCTGTAAAGACGTGCCAGCGTGGCAACTGGGGTTGGCTCACTTGGAGACCAAATCTATACTCCGCGCGCGTTCGCCGGACTGAGGCGTTCGCCGTCGAGCAGACGTTATTTCTTGGCACGCTAACGCAGGGAGGCATCGCGTGGACAAGGTTCTTATCGCAGGTATCGAAACGGTTGTTGGTGGCAATTTGGCAGCAGGTCTGGCGCAGCGAGCGCTGGTCACGGGGGTGAGTCTCGGTGAGCCGATTCACATCGCGGGAATCAACATCGAAGGGCGAGTCGCCTCAAACACGGAAGCGGTTCGGCAGGTCATCGAGCGGGTCCGTCCGAATCGAGTCCTGCTGTGTGGCAACGCGGCGCGATCGGGTTGGGAAGGGAACGGCCTCCCGAGCGATGCCGATCTCGCGCAAGCCGCCACATGGAGTGACGCCGTTCGGCAATCGGGCGCACAGCTCACGCTGATCTCGTCCGACGCGGTCTTCACCGGCCCGTGGATGTTTCACGGTGAGAACAGTCAGAGCCTCTGCCCCAGCGCGCCGGCTCAAACTTTGCGCGAGTTGGAAGCGCGCGTGCAGACCGAGTGTCCCGAAGCGTTGATCGTCAGGACTCATGCCTTTGGTTGGCAACCGGGAGAGAAGTCGGGCTGGCTCGAATCGTTGCTGACTCGCTTGGAACGCGGTCTTGAAACGGGACTCGATTGCACCCGCTATGCCTCGCCAATCCTCGCGTCCGATCTGACCGAGATCATCACGGGGGCGTGGACGACGGGCCTCAGCGGCGTCTATCACGTGGCGGGTGCAGAGCGGGTCAACCCGGTTCAGTTCGCCAGCCGACTTGCGCAACAATTCCATCTGCCGATCCCGCTGACGCTGACGATGGAGTCTCTGAACGATCGCCCGAGCGGCTTCGGTTGCGGCGAGACCTCACTGCAAACACGAAAGATTCGACGCGCCCTCGGCACGTCGATGCCGATGCTCAACGAAGGTCTGCAACGCCTCTTCCAACAAAATCTCGATGGCTATCGCCAGCAGTTGTCGGCACGAGCGAGTCTGCCAATCAGCCGCGTGGCGTGATGGCCGGGGCAGTTCCGCTCAGAGGGGCTTCGATCAGATGTAGTTCAACCCGTTGTAGGATGGGCACTCTTGCCCGTCCTCCAACTCCATTTCTTCTTCGCGCGCCGCGACTGGCAGGCTGCGAGAACGGGCGATACAAGGTTGTCGCCTGCTGCCGACCGTCGTGTTTCTGCTGCTGCCCACCTGCAGACGGTTTCGCAGGCACTCCCGCCTGAACTCGCCTCCCGCGAACCTGCCCATGACTCCGCGACTTCGTTGCTCCTCCCCGTTCGTGATCGTCGCCGCATTTCAGACGGCGCTGATGTTCATGACTCCAATGGCCTCAGCGCAGGAGCCGCTGCCTCTCGCCAAGCGGTTTGCTGGCGAGGGCCTGACGTTCGTCCGTAAGCACTGCTTCGAGTGCCACGGTGAGCAGGACGTTCAAGCCGACCTGAGCCTCTTCGCTGATAACAACGCCTCAGCAGTCGTGAAACGCCGCGCGGTCTGGGAGAGCGTGGTCGAGATGGTTGCGACGGGACAGATGCCGCCGTCCGAGAAGCCGCGTCCCGAGCCAGCCGACACCGACAAGTTCGTCGCCACGATCAATGCCCTGTTTGAAGATCACGATCTCCACGCTCCGCCCGATCCGGGTCGAGTCACCGTGAGGCGACTGAATCGGGTCGAGTACAACCGAACCGTGCGCGATCTGATGGGGATCGACTTCAACGCCGCCGAAGACTTCCCGTCCGATGACATTGGCCACGGCTTCGACAACATCGGCGACGTGCTGACCGTCTCACCGGTCCTCATGGAACGTTACCTCGCCGCTGCCGAGTCGATCGTCAACAAGGCGATCCTCATCGGCCCGCCGTCGCCACCACCGAAGCGGCATCTCGTCGCCACGTTCCTGCGTTCGACCAAGCAGGAGCCGTTTCGCGAAGTCTCCGTCCGCAGTCTCGAAGCCAAGGGCAACCTGAGTACGGTGCATAAGCTGACGATCGCGGGTGAGTACATCCTGCGCTTTCACGGTTGGGGTCGGCAGATCGG
>JAYVOX010000509.1:0-4748 GCA_043757695.1 Schlesneria sp. | reverse complement strand
CCGAGTACGGGTGCTTGGCCGAGTCTTTCTTGGCGAGCATCTCATCGGCGCTGGGTGAATTTTTCATCGCGCTGGCGATGGCCATCATCGTGGCTTTGTAATTGTAATCGACGATCTTCTTGTCGTCGGCTGCTTCCCAGTGAATGAACACGCCGCAGACAATGACGAGCTTTTCGCACTGATCCTTGGGGATGACGCCAGCGGCGACGGAATCGGCCACCGCCTTGGCAACGGCGTACTGAGCCGGGCCGAACATCTGGACGGCCTGCTTGGCTCCCTTGATCGTCACCTTCGTGATTAACACGGTGGCGGGCTTCACCATCAGGTTTGGCTCTAAAATAGCGAGCAAATTGCTGTGACCCTGCTTCTGATCGGCGAGTGCCTGGCAGAACGTGGCACCGACAGGACCGGACTTGTCTCCAATCAGGAGGTCGATGTGGGCGATCTCATTGCCATCACCGGCGAGGGCTTCTCCAACGTAGAACGACATGCTGTAATCCTTATCAAGTAAACATGAACCCGACGGCCCTCGCCCTCACCTTGAGGAACTGAGTCCGGTCGCAGGACCGGTTCGCACGATGACCGTTCGCCACCGCCGCCGCTCAACGGGCGAAGTGATAACAATCGGACCTCCTTTTTTCCAGCCGCCCCGAGGTGATCGTGGCGAGTCCATTGACGTGCAGAGTTCACTATGAAACGAGAGCGATTCGTCAAGCGGATGGTCGTCTGCACGATCACAGTCAAATCGAAGTGGGCGCCGGTTGTTTCGCCCATTGCAGCCCACTTTGACGAGAAGATTTGCCGCGCATGACCGACGATGATTTCTGTTCTGCGCCAGCCTCGTCACCCCGTCGCGGCCGAGTTCTCATTGTCGGCGGGAGTACGCGCGCAGCAGCGTGGTCAGCGGTGCGAGCGGGCTGGCAGCCGGTCTGTGCCGACCTGTTCGCAGACGAAGACACGCGGCAAGTGGCGGAGGTCATTCGCGTGCGAGACTACCCGCGCAGTCTGCCTGACGATGTCGCGCGCGTGCAGGCGGAAGGCTGGTGCTATACGGGGGCTTTGGAAAATCATCCCGAGGTCATCGAGCAACTTTCGCAACCCAACGCCACCTACGGACGACTGTGGGGAACGACTGCCGCCGCGTTGCGACTCGTGCGAGACCCGCAGTGGTTGGCGAACACCTTGCGTGACGCGAGCCTGCCCGCACTTTCCGTTCGGCACGAGACATCGCCCCCTCCGACCGATGGCTCTTGGATGCAGAAGCCGATCGCCAGTGCGGGGGGGCGGGCCATTCGCGTGTGGGACCGATCCGCTGCGGAGGCCACTCTGGCCGAGCCGCACTATTTCCAACTGCGTGCGCGCGGCGAGTCTTGTTCAGCTCTGTTTCGCGCGGCGAGCCACGGTGTCGAATGGTTGGGAGCTTCGCGACAGCTCATTCATTTTGAATCGACTCATGCGCCGATCCCTTTCGCGTACTGTGGCTCAGTGGGACCGATTGACCGCGCAGAAACAGTGGCCTCGATTTCGGCGTCTGTCCGATTCACGCTGACTCGCATCGCCGAGACCGTGACTCGAACGGCATCGCTGCGAGGTCTCTTCAGCATCGACTTCCTGCTCAATGGTGACGGTGTTTGGCCGACGGAGATCAATCCGCGCTACACCGCTTCAGTGGAAGTTCTCGAACTGGCAAACGGCCGCGCGTTGCTTCCGACGCGGAACGGCCACGGCGAGAACGCGCCTCGTCAGGACCGCCTCACGTTGGAAGAGGGAGCTGTGAGGCCGTTCGTGGCCAAGCTGATTCTCTACGCCGCACACCGCTTCACCGCTCCCGACCTGACGCCGCTGCTGCACCGCGCGTCACCGTGGCAGACGCCGCTGCTCGCCGACATCCCCGCGCCGGGAACGGTCATTGAGCCGGAGTGGCCGATCTGTACCGTGCTGGCCAATGGCACTTCGTTCGAGCAGTGCCAAGCCAACCTGATGTGGCGAGTTCAGCAACTCCAGCGGCACGGCATTACGGGGGCCGGTGAACTCTCCAAGTTCCGCGATTGCGTCACAGATTGAGTCGCGATGCAGACTGGTCGCAATGAATGTGATCTGTCAGGATCGCCGCCCCGCAGCGGTCGGCAAGGTGGCTCAACTCGACTTTTGCCCTGTTTGGACTGCGGGGATTCATCACCGCTTTGCCTTCTCGCTTTCCGGCTTCATTTTTGAAACCCTACGTCCTTGCCCAGCCACTCAAAAAATCACGAACATGAGAACAGAAAGCGGCAATCAATTGCCGCAGTCCAAATAAGATGGCAAAAGTCGAGCTTAAGAAACGACTCACAGACTTGCGAAAGCGGCCCACAAACAACGTTCATTCACCGCAGCTTGATCCTCGATCAGGTTCAGGATTTTTCCATGACGACTTCCAGCAGCGACCTCTGTCTTCCGGGGCTGGTGCGATCCGCAGTGCAGTGCCGCGCGACGGTTGTTGAGCATGAGCCGATGGCGTGCAACACGTGGCGAATGAAGTTGGAATGTCCCGAGATCGCGCGACAAATTCTGCCGGGTCAGTTCTTCATGGTGCGACTGCCAGAACGGAGCGACCCGCTGCTCGGGCGCCCATTCGCGCTGTACGACATTTACCACGATGCTGCCGGTCAACCGCGCGGTCTCGACTTCGGTTATGTCGTCGTCGGCAAGATGACTTCACTGTTGGAATCGCTTCAAGCTGGCGACACGGTGGAGTTGTGGGGACCGCTCGGCAATGGCTTTCCACCGCCAACAGCCGGTCACTTAGTGATCGTGGCGGGCGGGATCGGTGTGACGCCGTTCCTCGCCGTGATTCGCGAGGCACTCCGACGGCGCGTTTATGGCCAGCCACCGCGTGAACTCGGTCACGCTCCCTCGCGCATCACGCTCTGTTACGGAGTCCGCTCGGTCGAGTTCCTCGCCGGTGTCGAAGAGTTCCGTCGCGAAGGGATCGACGTGCGTATCGCCACCGATGACGGATCAGTCGGACATCGCGGCTTCGTCACGGAACTGCTCCAGCAACTGCTCAACGAGCCGACTCCACCCGCAGCGGTCTACTGCTGCGGTCCCGAACCGCTGATGCACGCCGTCGCGCGACTGACGGACACGGCCAACGTTCCTTGTTGGCTCTCACTCGAAACCCCGATGGCTTGCGGCTTCGGAGCCTGCTTCAGTTGCGTGACGAAGGTGAAGCAAGACGATGGCTCGTGGGATTATCGGCGCGTCTGCGTCGAGGGGCCGGTCTTCCCCGCCAGGCAACTGGCGTTCGATTGATTGAGTTCATCCTCTGCTTCGGAGAGGTCCGTCCGTGGGAGGGGCTTCCAGCCTGTCGTTGAGGATGAACCAACACGATGTCTGACAATCCGAACAGACTAAAAACGGCTCTCCGCCATTCCTGTTGGCCCGCAGAAATTAGCCGCTGGGCGCTAGCCCCGGTCAAGCGAAATCGAACCGGGGCTAGCGCCCAGCGGCTGATGTACCACAAGAATCAACACGAATGGCGGAGAGCCCTAAAAACCCTATCACACGGTCTGCCAGAAGCCGCCTCGTGAGTGATCGAACCGGGCTTCTGTTCCGCAAATCGTTTCGTCGAATTGGCCGCGCTGAAATTGCCGAGTTGGCGAATCGGGAGTACTCGGGGTCAGGTCCTCTTGGCAGAAGACCGTTCGTCCGAGCACCCACGTGCGAACGGGCCAGCCAGTGAGCGTCGTGCCATCCCACGGACTCCAACCACATTTGGTCTGTTGCTCGGCGTTGCGAATCGTCTGTCTGCGGTGGAGATCAACGAGAACCAAGTCCGCGTCGTAACCCGCGACGATGCGGCCTTTATTCACGATGTCCCAAACGCGCGCGGGGGCATCGCACATCCAGTTCACGACTTGTTCGAGCGAGCAGCGACCGCGCTGCACGCTGTCGAGCATCAGGGCGAGTGAGTTCTCGACGGCGGGCAATCCCGACGGAGACTTCGGGTACGGTTGCCGCTTCTCTTCGAGCGTATGCGGCGCGTGATCGGTTGCGACGACTTGCAGTCGTCCGTCGTGCAAGGCTCGCCACAAGCCCGCGTTGTCGGCGGCGGTCTTGATCGCCGGATTCATCTGGACCAACGAGCCGAGTCGCTCGTAGTCATCCACGTTGAAGAACAGGTGGTGCGGACAAGCCTCCCCGGTGATGAGGCCGCGATGGTCTCGCAACAGTTCGGTTTCGGCGGTGGTCGAAACGTGGACGAGATGGAAACGATGGTGATGGCGATGAGCGAGATCCAAGACGCGCTGGACGCAGATTACGGCAGCGCGTTCATCGCGAATGCGAGAATGATCGGCATACGTCGAACCACCACCGAGGGCATCACGGTTGGCACGGACGGTCGTCTCGTCCTCGCAATGAGCACTGATTGGGAGCGTGGACTCGGCAAAGATCCGCTCCAACGTGGCCTGATCATCGACCAGCATGTCACCCGTGCTGGAACCGATGAAAATCTTGATGCCGGGTGTACGTGTCGCACGCTGCAACTCTGGGAGATTTTGCAGAGTCGCTCCGATGTAGAAGCCGTAATTGACCAGACTCTTCACGGATGCAAGGGCCAATTTCTCCGCGAGTCGCCCGCAGGTTATGGTCTCTGGCTGCGTGTTGGGCATTTCGAGGAACGTCGTCACGCCCCCCTTGGCGCACGCACGCGAGGCTGTCCGCAGGTCCTCTTTGTGTGTCAGCCCGGGATCCCGAAAATGGACATG
>JAYVOX010000508.1:0-4748 GCA_043757695.1 Schlesneria sp. | reverse complement strand
ACGGTCATGGCTTTGCATGGCAGTGTCTTCGCTACGAAAGCAGCACGGCCATGCAAAGCCATGACTGTGGCACCCTAAAAACAAGCAGTTTCTTTTCGGAAAGCCTCTCAATCACGGTCGTAAGGCGAGCGGCAACTGTAATTCGACCCGTAGGACGGACAATCCTGTCCGTTTTTTACAGCGACGGACAGGATTGTCCGTCCTACATCGGGTAAGCCAAGACTTGCCGCTCGCCTAAATGGGCGAACCGGAATCTTCAGATCGATCAACGCCAGTTGTTGATGCGCCGGTCCTAAAGTCGCCGAATCTCGACAGGACTCTGTTCGAAGGCGTTCCACAGGGAACCAGTGCGCGATCATCGACATGTCATTTCAGGGCGGGGACATCTTTGGGCAGTCGGACT
Organism: Schlesneria sp.; assembly: GCA_043757695.1. Lineage (GTDB taxonomy): Bacteria > Planctomycetota > Planctomycetia > Planctomycetales > Planctomycetaceae > Schlesneria. The sequence continues at coordinate 4,345 of JAYVOX010000508.1, read as the reverse complement.
CGGCAGCGTCCGTCATTGGGATTCAGTTCCAAACAGGTGCGATACGACGCATGACCAGCCGCAACCTGTGACAGCGCCGATTGGACTTCACCCAGATAGAACCACGAGCGCGCGTTCTTCGGATCGAGCTTCAAGGATTGCTCGATCAGGTCGAGTGCCTGCGGCAGTTGGTCCTCGCGGAAGGCCGTGATTCCAGCGACTTGCCGCGCCCGACTGCGATTTTTCACGGTAGCCACACCGTCTCCTGCTCGCTCGGCCGCTGCTGACAACATCTCGTACGACTCGGCACGAGGGAAGTGTTCGTTCGCGCGCGTCCACGCCTCGATCGCTCGTTGAGATTGGTTCAGGGCGTTCCAAACGTCGCCGCGCAGATGCAACCAGCGAGGGTGCATCTCTGAGCGTGCGGCCAACAGATCGAGCAACCGTTGCGTTTCATCGAGTCGTCCCGCGCGATACTCGAACTCCGCCGCCCGACCCAACAATTGAGTCAACTGTTCCGGATCGTTGTCGCGTTCGAGGGCCTCGAACCGCAGCGCCGCAGCGGCAAGCTGTCCCGCATTGGCGGCCATTTCAATTCGAGTCAAGGCGTTGGCCAATCCGTGGCGCGCTCGCAGGGGGTGCAGATATTCCCAGTGATCGGTCAGTTGTAACGTGGCTCGACATCGCTCCAGTTGATTGACTCGCCTGGAGGAAACCGAGGACTGATCCCGTTCAACTCGGATGATCAGAAGCTGCACTTCAATGTCATTGGGAGCCTGTTCCTCCAACTGCGAAATCAACGGCCGAGCCTGCTTGAGATCGCCCTGAGACACCAGCAGTTTGGCTCGCTGATAATCGGCAGCGAGAAACCCCTCGATCCGCTCGAAGGCTTGTCGCGCGGCACTCCCGTTTTCCAAACGCAGATAATTCCGTCCGATGTGATAGCGACAGGTGCGCGCCATCGCGCGATCCGCCAGTGTCGCGGCTACCTCAAACTTTTGATTCGACTCTTGCAGACGACCGAGTCGTGCGAGGCTGTAGGCCCAACCATACGCTGCCGCAAAGTCGCGCGGAGCCAACGTCGCCGAGCGTCTCAAGCACGCTTCGCCCTCCACGAGATAGCCATAGCCCAAGTACGCCTCACCCAATTCCCGCCATGCTGAAACACTGTCGCCACGAGTCGCCTGTCGCAGGCGAACGATGTCCGCCGCCGTCGATGCGGGAAGGCGTTCGAGATTCGGCAACGGTGCCTGTGGACGTGAAACCTGCCACGCCGCGAGAGCCAACGCGCCGAGAACTTCGAATCCCACGAGCCACACGAGCAGATGTTGCAATCGTTTCATGGTTGCTCCCGACGTTGACCGATCCAAGCGGTGACACCCGTGAACGGCTGGAACGGAGCGATAAGCTGAAGCGGTGCGGCGACGATGTCATCCTGACCGTCTCCGTTGAGATCACCGCAGGCGACCGTGACGAGATGCGTCGGACGTTCATCGATCTGCCAGGCTTTGAAGTTCTGATGTCCGTCGTTCTCGAACCAGGCGATGCTCGCGTGACCCGGATGATCCCAGTCGTTGAACATGCTGACCAAGACCACATCGCGATCACCATCGGCATCCAAGTCTCCCACGGCGGCGGCGTAGGTTCCGCCCATGTGTGCGATGCGGTGCGGCTCGAAATGCCAGCCGCCTCGATTCTCCAGCCACACGCATCCGTGATACGGCTGCGGGTAACTGTGAACATCTTCCAAGTTGTCGCCCAGCGGCAGGATCAAATCGGGGTCTCCATCTTGATCGAGATCATTCAGCACCAGCCCCGCGCTCCCAAGATCGAAGTTGATCGACGCGAAGAGACGACGCGGATGAAACGACCCGGCCCCTTGGTTCTCCAAGACCCAGACCTCTTCGCTGTCTTGAGAAACAACGGCGGCGATATCGAGATCACCGTCGCCATCGAAGTCGGCGATCGGCACATGAATCGTCCCCGCCGCGACGAACAACTCATGATCGCGGAACTGCCCGTCGCCTCGGTTCTCCAACCACAGAATCTCGCCGCGTGCATACCCGAAGACTGCGACCACGAGGTCCGTGTCGCCATCTCCATCGAGATCACCCGCTTGAACATCAGCCACTCGTCGCACGTCGTCGAGCAACACGCGAGGCCGGAATTCGCCCGCCTGATTCTCCAGCAAGACGACTCGCCCGATCACGCCGTCATCAGGCCAAAGGCTGCCCAACTCGGACACCACAATGTCGCGATCCCCATCGTGATCTAGGTCCACCACGGTGGCATGCGCGGGAGCGACGAGGTCCGAACCCAAGACCTGCTCGCTCCAGTTCCCCGCCGTCTTTTGACTGTAGAGCAGGACTCGGTTTAGACGGGCATCACAGGCGATCACGTCCGCCCGACCGTCGTCATCAAAATCGAAAATCTGAACGTTGGTCAACCACGGCGGAAATACCGGCATCTGCCCGACTCCGACCTTGTTGAACGGCAACACCGAGGCGGGAAAGCGCGACCCGCCCGACTCCAGCATCACGAGCGGAGCACCGACAGGTAAGGCCTGTCGGCAGCGGAACATCGTCCACGGAATCGCGATCGCGACGAATGCCAACAGAACGCACGTGAGCCGTTGGTTGTGAGAGTTCATGGAGCAAAGGACTCATCGTGCAAAAGGCAGAGCCGGACTAAAACTCGTCAGATCAATCTTAAGGTGATGCAAAGGTGCAAGGGGCCTGACCCCTGACGTGTGCATCCGAGTTCGGCTACGTCTCATTTCAGGCCGCGTGAGGTTGAGAGGCTGTTGCCGCACCATTTCCAAACCGTGCTCACGCGAACAACTCGCGGATCGGCTGGCCACCCTTGGTGACGATCGGAATCGGGAGGCCTTGCGAGTTGGTTCAACGGGCGTTGAGGTCGATCCCCATGAACTTGAAGACCGTGGCAGCGAAGTCTTGCGGCGTGACCGGTCGCTCTTGAATGCCGTAGCCGCGTGCGTCGGTGGGGCACCAATGACCTGCCCATGTTTCAAGCCACCTCCCGCCATCAGCATCGACATACAGTTGGTCCAGTGACCGCGCCAGGCGGTCTTCGTCATCACCGGGCCGCGACCAAATTCGCCCGTCCTACGGGTCGAATTAAAGTTGCCGCCCGCCATACGCTTGCAGCGGTAGCCAGATCTCGGTGCCGCCGAAGCCGGTGTCGGGGTTAAACTCGGGGGTGTAGCGTTCGAAGCAGGGGGAGGGGGCGGCGTGGAGGCCGGAGTCGGGGAGCCACTTGTTCCAGATCGTGTCGATGGTGCCGGCGATCTGTGAGATATGTTTGGTGTGCGTGAAGACCGCGTATCTTCGAGCCGCAATGCGGACGTGTTGGAAGTCGGCGGGAAGGGCGTCGGTGCCAGAGACTTCGACGCCGCAGAGGTAGTCGAACGCGCAGTCGCTCTCGCTCGACTCATCTGCACTGTGACCTTTGTCCGATTGCCAGCAGACACCGTAGGTGTCGCGGCCGATGTGGCCGGCAATCTGGCCCAAGTGCGGGACGAAGCGATGCCATTGTGCGGTGATGGCAGAGTAAGACGGAGGGGCGTATCGCTCGCTGAGTCCGGCGATCAACAGTTCGCGTCCGTCTTCAAATCGAGGTTGCCCCAAGTCGAGGGTGCGAGCGCGAAGAGCCGCTTCTTGTTCACGCAATTCGAGTGTGAATTCCGCACCGAAGTCGTCGCCGGAGAAGACCGGGCGAATCTCGATGTCGGAGACTTCCAGCATCGGGTTGGGGCAACGCTTGACCCATTCAATCGCCTCGTCCATCGACTTCACCTTCCACAGCCAGAAGCCCGCGATCAACTCCTTCGTCTCGGCGAACGGGCCGTCGGTCACGACGCGACTCGTGCCAGAGAAGCGAACTCGCACACCTTCGGAGCTTGGATGCAGACCTTCACCAGCCAGCATCACGCCCGCTTGGACCAATTCTTCGTTGAAGCGGCCCATGTCGGTGAGAAGTTGTTCGCTCGGCATGACGCCCGCTTCGGAGTCGTTGCTCGCTTTAACGATGACCATGACTTTCATCTGTTGGCTTTCTGGATGAGGAAGTGTTGCAAGCCCGTGGGATCGGCGTCCTGCCTGTCATTCTTCCGGGCAAAAAGTTTGGGGTCGGAAAGAGCGGGGTCGCAGTTCTCGCAGTCAGCGGGGTCGGGTGTTCGGTTTTTTGGAATTGGCCGGAAGGGGACTTGGACTGCTTTCAAAGCCACCACCGGCCAATTCCGAAAAACCGGCTCTCCGCCATTCGTGTTGGAACGCATTCATCAGCCGCAGGGCGCTAGCCCACGGTTAGGCGAAATCAAACCGGGGCTAGCGCCCTGCGGCTAATT
>JAYVOX010000507.1:0-4749 GCA_043757695.1 Schlesneria sp. | reverse complement strand
ACTCCCACGAACAACCCTACTACGAGATTGTCTTTCCGAATGCAGAGAACACTGCTCAAGTCGAAAATTCATCGTGCGACTGTCACCGACGCTCAGCTCCATTACGAGGGGAGCGTGACCATCGACATCAACCTGATGCGGGCGGCCGACATCATCGACCACGAGCAGGTCCACATTTTTGATGTCAACAACGGGAGTCGGCTGATCACGTATGCGATCCCCGGTCCGGCGGGCAGCGGGACGATCTGCATCAATGGAGCGGCCGCACATCTGGTCGATCCCGGCGACCTCATCATCATCTGCTGCTTCGCTCAGTACGACGAACAGGAGCTGACGGGACATCACCCCAAGGTTGTTCACGTCGATCCCAAAAACCGTCAGACGAAGTAAGTCCTCACGTTGCAAGGACTGGCCTATCAATAACTGACGGCATCAATTTGATGATCGAGGTGAGCCACTGATCCAAAGCCCTCATTGGGAACCTACCGCCATGCGCATTGCCGTCGTCGGAGCTTTCGGTCAGTTGGGCAGCGATCTCGTTCCCTTGTTGGGCGACCGAGCCATCTCGTTCGGGCACGCCGACATCGAGATCACCGATCCCGTCCGTGTGGCTGCTGCTCTCGGTGCCGCTCGACCAACGCATGTCATCAACTGCGCGGCGTACAACCTCGTCGATCGCGCCGAGGATGAACCCGCTGTAGCACACCGAGTCAACGCGAGCGGCCCGCAGCATCTGGCCGACTACTGCGCCCAGTCGGGGATCGTCTTGATGCACGTCAGCACCGACTATGTGTTTGGGCAGGATCTCGCCCGACGAACGCCGCTGTGCGAGACCGATCCCACGGGACCGGTCAGCGTTTATGGGGCGTCCAAGTTGGCGGGAGAACTCGCGGTGAGCTCTCGCTGTTCGCAACATTTCATCGTCCGGACCTGTGGCCTTTACGGACATCGTGCCGCGCGTGGCAAAGGGAACTTTGTCGAGACGATGCTCCGTTTGGGCCGCGAGCGTCCCGAGTTGCGAATCGTTGCCGATCAACGCTGCACTCCGACCTCGACCGCCGACTTGGCTGCGGCGTTGGTGTCGCTCATCGAGACCAACGCCTTCGGAACGTACCACGCCACGAACGAGGGCGATTGCAGTTGGTTCGAGTTCGCCCGCGAAATCTTTCGACTCGCTGACCTCTCCGTGAACGTGATTCCCAACACGGCCGCCGAATATGCCGCGAAGGCACGCCGTCCCGACTACAGCGTGTTGGACAGCACCAAGCTGGCAGGCGTCCTCGGCCGACCAATGCCATCGTGGCGCGAGGCCCTGTCGCGCTACCTCGCGCAGCGAACAGACTGAGCGCGACAATTGCCAGCTTTGGACTGCGGGGATTCATCGCCGCTTTTCCTTCTCGTTTTCCCGGCGCATTTTGCAGGTTCACGGCGTGGTCCGATCCTTCAAAATGATCACAGACACGAGAAAAGAAAGCGGCAATCAATTGCCGCAGTCCGAATGAGATGGCAAGAGTCGAGCGGAGTCCGCTTCGTGATGGTCTCTCACTTCCCCGACCACAGCGATTGAATCAGCGCCTTGATCGCCACCCACCACCAGCCCGACCAGATGCCGTAACCGATCACAGCCAAGTGAATCGCCACGGTGAGCCAGAAGACGACTCGGAATGAGACCTTGAGCGTCTTGTGTCGGAAGAGGCGGCTCCCGAGATACGCGCCGGGCCAGCCTCCCGCCAGCGCGAACAAATGCAGCGTCCGCTCCGAGATGCGCGGCCGGTCTTTGATGGCCCGCCGCTTATCGAGACCGTACAGCACGAAGGCGACCGCACTGCACGCGACCGTCAGCAAGAGATAGATCGCAAACAGCCCCGACAGTTGAGTCTTCTCGCGAAACGCCTGCACCAACAAGAGCGTCGCGCCGACCAACCATACGAGAGATGCAATCGTGAACCACCGCTGAACTCGCGTCATCGGGTTCAGCCACTCCAGCCAAGTTCGTCGGCGTGCCACAAGCGTCGTCCTTTCTCCAGCTCGCGTCAGAGCGAACGACCTTTTGGACACTGCTCACCGCACGAGAATTTTTCGCCGTGAACGGTCGCCGCACGGTTGGCACTCTTCTTGGGATGCGTCATCGCACAGCCTGCCAAGCCGACGAGCGTGAGTAACAGCAGCGTGCGAGCGACCGAGGTCGTGGTGGCGTTCGACAAGGTCGCACTGTGTGTGATGAAGTGCATGGCGTCTCTTTTCAAAGAGGTGGGTGAAGTCGAGTGCGCGACGACGTGGGACTGAGGCGATGCCTCACTTCCGGGACTTCAGGGCACCGTGAAAGCGGCGGTTGAATTCGTTGGGATCGAAGAGGTCATTGGATTCGTCCTCGTCGAGCGGTATCGCCGTCTCGTCATCTTGGAGCTGTTGTGGGGTGTCGTGATCCGTGAGGCCGGTTGTTACTGATCGCGGCTTGGTCTTCACGGCATCGGCGGAGGTGGCCGACTTCGCCGGGATTCCACCCATGCCCGCCGAAGGCTGCTGTTGGTCCTGTCCATTCGGTTTGCCCAAGACGCTGGGTCGTTGAGCCAACTCGCGTTCTTCGTTCCGCTTCTCTTGCGACACCTGCTTGATCCAGGTTCGCAGCGTCTTGAGCTGCTCGTTTCCTTGAGGTCCGTGGAAAATGGCCGTTCCCCCCGCGTGACTTCCCTGAGGAGCCGTCACCAGCGGGCTGAGTGCCGGATCGCGGAGGTCGATGTAACGAAGCACTTCCGCCAGATTCCGCTCCGTGTGCATACGGTTGCCGTTCCCGCCGAGGCGCGTCGAATAGAGTTTGAACTCACCGCGCGAAACGGCTCCATGACACGACGCATTGCCGCACTTGTTGACCAGCAGTGGCTGCACGCGCGCGGTGAATGACGTGGCGGTCTCTTTCGAGAGTCCTCCCAACGATTCGACCTCGGGGACTACGAAACCATCGGAGTTCTTGCCCTGAAGTTGGCTCTTCCAATGCGGCTGCACGATCTCTTCGGACGCGACCGCCTTCACCGTCAGGCTCTCCTCCAAACGACGGAGCAGCTTGCGCGCTTCTTGATGTTCGGGGTCGTGCTTCAGGCACTTCTTCAACTCATCCCGCGCTTCGTCGTTCAAGCGGTAGGTGATGCACCATTGAGCCAGCAAGATGTGGGTTGCGGGCGTTGGTTCGACCACGGCATCGCGCTGCTTGCGATACGCCTCGCGCAGACTGTCTGCCACCACCTTCACCTGATCGCCGGGAACTTGGACCCGACCGCTGGCATGTTCGACCAGCCAGCCTCCCGCGTTGCGCGTCATCTGACCGGACAGGATGCGTCCCGAGTTCATCACGATCACGCGTTCGCGTGCCTCGCCCTCGTCAGCGATTGCAGGCAATGTCATTACGACCAGAGCTGTCGCCATGATCAACGACAGCCCGAACGTGCAGAGCGGCACGAAGCCGAAGCGACCGACAGGCAGCGCGCGCACACGGCGTCTCCGCACAAGGACGGGTTCAGAAAAGCCCTGAGTTGGGAATCGGGGAGGACGGGACGTTAGAACCGGCTCACAAATCGGTCAATCCGAAGTTGAAGTGGTCGAGGCCGCAGGAACGCCTGGTCTCGATCACTCGCTGAACGCCCTCAACACCTTCAATTCACGAGCGAACTTCGCTGTGAGAGACCACGAATGAGCCATTCGTTCTTGCCGTAAGGTTTTCAGAACGCAAAGTTGGCACCGGCACGATCCGCCGCACAGCATCATCGACGCGGCAATCTGGGAAAGACTCCGACAGGCCCCCGTGAACTGCTTGAAGTTGGACGACGCCGAAGGCCGAAAATGAAGTCCGAGCGGCGATGTGAAGGGTTGGAAGTGGTCCGAATTCCTTCCCATCAAGCCGTTGGTCGGTTCGGCTCCAGTGGCACCGTTGCCTAGGGGGTACGAGACCAAATGGGAACGGAAGAACACGGACGACTCGAAACACAGGAGTAAAAGAAGCATGAGAGTATTGAAGTTTGTTCAAGGTGCATTGGTAGCCTTGGCTGCCGTGGGTGTGGTCTGCCCACAATTGCCCGTCTTGGCCGCGAGCCAAACAGCGGTTAAGACCGTGGCTGCCAACACGAATTTGGACATTGTCCTTGCTCAGGGTGGCACGTTGACGGGTCGCGTGGTCGATCAATCGGGTGTGGCTCTTGAGGGTGCCGAAGTGGTGATCAAGCAGGGTAAGACGGAAGTCACCCGCACGATCACCGACAAACAAGGAACGTTTGTCGCCAAGGATCTCAAGGGCGGTCTGTACACCGTCGCTTCGGGATCGACCGAAGGAACCTACCGGACATGGTCCGAGAAGACCGCTCCTCCATCAGCGCACGATCAAGCCCTGCTGGTCGTCGGCAAGAACGGTGCTCGCGGACAAGTCGGTGCCGTCCGAGGACAGATTTTTGACGGTGATGGTGTTGGCGGGTTTATCCCCGTGATTACCATGGTCGCTGCCGTGACAGCCCTTGGTTTTTCGATCGCCACGAACAACACGGTGAACAATCTTCCACACTCGCCGTGATTTCTTGAGTCACGCGAACGTGGGAATAAAACAGCGAGCCGCCAATCCCCAGTGGGGACTTGGCGGCTCGCGTTGTTCTTTGCCTGCCGTGGGCGGTCACTCTGATCGTGGGACAAGGACCGGCGCATCATCAATTGGCGGTATCAATCTGATGATCTAGGCGAGCCGGGTGCCGTGAGGCCCCGGGTTCTTCG
>JAYVOX010000506.1:0-4759 GCA_043757695.1 Schlesneria sp. | reverse complement strand
CGAAACGCATTCCACCCGAGGTGCGTCTCCAGAGGCCACAGATCGAGTGGTCGAAAATCGCGGGAATGCGGGACTGGCTGGCACACGCCTATTTCCATGTGAACGCCGACATCGTCTGGGACGTGATCGAAAACAAGCTGCCCGAACTGGAACAAACAGTCCAAGCCTTTCAGAACGCAGGTGACGCACGGGCTGACTGAAATAGCTGCGTTTCGAGTACCACGAGGCAGTGCTTTGACTGCCTGTGTTCTTCAAAGCACACTGGCGGCTCAGAGCAGCCGCCAGTGGCACCCGGCGGCAACTGGCCGCGCAGCCGGTGGCAGACAAGCTTCGCCTCCTGGACCAACTCCGCCAGCGAAGCTTGGACATCGCCGCAACCCGCGACCAGAAAGCCATTGCGATGTCCGCCCCGGAACTCAAAGCCAACAGCGACGAGATGAAGGTCGGGATCACGGATTGATGTTTGAGTTGGTAGGGTGTGTTGAGTCTCTCATGTGGCAATGCAGTCACGCGGCATCGGCAGTAGAATGCGTGCCGTTTGGGATTTGGGCCGGAAATTTTATCTAGGTCATTGGCTATGGCTCGGTCGGATTTGCTCTTGGCATTGGTCCGCGCGGGGACTCAGGGCGATAAATCTGTCTTTCGCCAAACCGTGGAGGCACTTGCTGCGGAAGAGCGGCAGAAACGTCACACCGTGTTGGCAGACCAACTGGCGGCATTGATTGCTGGCAACGGTCATTTGACGAACGGCGCAATTCCATTTGCCAATGGGGCCGCGCGCCCCGACATGCTCTTTCACGAGTTGGCCCCGAAACGGCGACTGGACGACCTCATACTATCCGGGCCTGTGGCCAATGCGTGCCGTGAAGTGATCGAGGAGCAAAATCGCTGTGACTTACTCCGATCACATGCACTCGAACCGAGGAACCGCATGTTGCTGGTCGGTCCTCCCGGAAACGGGAAGACGACGCTTGCCGAAGGCATTGCTGAATCACTGGCAGTTCCTTTGATCGTGCCTCGATACGAACTGCTCATCGGCAGTTACCTTGGTGAGACGGCAGCACGCTTGGCTCGTGTCGTGGAATACGCTCGGTCACGTCCGTGCGTGCTGTTTTTCGATGAGTTCGACACGCTCGGAAAGGAACGCGGTGACCGGCATGAGACCGGGGAGATCAAGCGAGTTGTCAGTTCGCTGCTGCTTCAGATGGATTCGTTGCCGTCGTATGTCGTGCTGATTGCGGCGACAAACCACGCTGAATTGCTTGATCGAGCAGCTTGGCGGCGGTTTCAGTTGCGGCTGGAATTGGCCCCTCCGACCAAAGCTCAAAAAGTGGAATGGCTCACCCGGTTCGCCACCAGTCGGGGAATCAATTGGGGGATCGCTCCCCCCAAGATTGCCGAGAGGCTGAGTGCGACAAGCTTCGCCGAACTGGAACAATTCGGCTTGGATGTCCTGCGACAGCATGTACTGTCACTTCCCGACAGCGACATTGGTCGGATCGTCGAGACTCGACTTCAGCAATGGAAGCTCCGCCAAGCCGTGAAGGACGCTGCCCATGATTCAGAAGTGGCGGACTGATGCCCGAAAAACCAAACCTTTGTTGCTGTTGGCAAGTCCGGTTAATGTGGCGAAGCCGCCGGGCCCTAGGGGCGGAGCCAAAATCCATGCTCCAGATCGTGAAGCACAAGCACGTCGGGTGGAGCCGCAATTCACTGTTATTGATCGCGCATTTCAAAACAAGTCCGTCGTTCTGGCTGACAATCCGGGGAGTGAACCGCCCGAATTGATTCTGGTGATCGAAACGGTTGGCGCTGTGCAGGACTTCTTTCGGGCCGTCTCCTTGATCCCCGAATTGAAATGGCAATTCGAGTGGGATGACGAGCTTGATCCAGATAGTGAGTTCTTCAACGAAAAATACCCGAAGAAGAAGTTGAATGGCTTCGCCTACCTGATGCTCTGCAATCAACAGGCGATGGGCCAGCTTGAGTCACTCTGGAAACGTTGGAAGAAGACAGGGGAAGTGCCTTACGGTTTTGGCCCTTGGAAGGAAGCCTTCCGGTTGCTCAAAACGATCCGCCGCTGGAACGAGGAAGACCGGATTCGCGGAACGGGACTCGATGAGTACGCCAAGGAACTGGAGGCTCGCGGCGAAATTGCCCCTTGCGAACTTGAACTCTGGTTTCGTGACAAACCAACGGATCGCGATGCCTCCGAACGACGGATTCGCCAGCATGTCATTCAGGCTGGTGGGCAAGTCGTGTCGTCATTCGCGCACGCAGGCATTCGGTATCACGGCCTTTTGATTCAGATCCCATCGCGCGCGGTGCAATCCCTTGCTGAACTGCGAGATGACATCGCCCTGCTCAAATCAGACGATGTCTTCGTGATTCGACCGGCGGGGCAAAGCCTCTCGCCACTCAGACGACAGACGCCCAGTGAGGAAACGCTCGCCGCGCCGATGTCAGCATCACCATTGCCGACTCGTCCGCCGGTAGCTGCGTTGCTGGATGGGCTGCCACTCCAGAATCATCAACTCATTCGTGATCGACTGATCGTCGTCAATCCCATAGCCGAATATGCGGCGGCTCGACGCGAGCATGGAACTCAGATGGCGTCAGTCATCATTCGTGGTGACATATCGCTGAATGAACCGCCATTGCCTCGACCTCTTGTCGTCCGTCCGATCCTTGTAGCTGACGCCAATCCCACCTTGTCGGAGAGCATGCCGACAAACCGTTTGGTGATCGACGTTGTTCAAGAAGCGGTTCGCGACTTGGTGGCTGGCAATGCCCCGGCGGCTCCGTCAGTTCGAATCATCAATTTCTCAATCGCGGATCGTTACGCACAGTTTGATCGAACTGTTTCGTCATGGGCACGGATGCTCGACTGGCTGTCGTGCGAGCACAACTTACTTTTTGTCGTGAGTGCGGGAAATCACCCGAAGCAAGGTCTTGCGACCAATGTACCGAGAACAACATGGCCGACACTGACTCCAGATCAACAACAAGACGCAATGCTGAATGCCTACGTTGATGATGGAAGAAGTCGGCGATTGCGTCCTCCCGCTGAAGCAATGAACGCGCTGACTGTCGGCGCAATAGCCGATGATGGTGCATCACCAGTTGATCTCCCCCGTAGCTTTCAACCGTTCACATCGCGTGAACTTCCCGCACACTATTCGGCAATGGGTTTGGGACCGCGCCGTACCATCAAGCCGGAAATCTTCGTTCCGGGAGGTCGATTGCCGGTCAGAGAACGACTGGTTCATCCGGAGTCGGGTATTGCCTTTGATGATGCCCCAATCCACCGAGCGGCGGGGATTCAGGTCGCTGTGCCAACTGAAGATGGCCGTCTTGACCAAACCGCCTTTGATCGAGGGACGAGCCATGCCGCCGCTTTGACGACGCGAAATGCCGTGATGCTTTGGGATGTTTTGGAGGAGCTTCAGTCCGAGCGACCACTTGAGCTTCAACAGGACTTCTTTCCTGTGTTGTTGAAGGCGATGCTGGTCCACGGGGCATCGTGGACGGCAGCGCGACCTGAGCTGCAACGTGCCTTCGGTGATGGAATCAACGACGAAGAGTTTCGCCAACGAACGCAGCGAATCCTCGGTTACGGACGCCCCGATTTTTCGCGCGGTATGTTCTGCACCTCGCATCGAGCCACGATGCTTGGTTGGGGAAGCCTTTCACGCGATCAGGCTCATGCCTTTCAGGTTCCCCTTCCCAAGAGTTTGTCCGGAAAAATTGGCTGGCGACGAGCCACCATAACGCTTGCCTACATCAGCCCGATATCTGTTGGAAGCCAGAAACATCTGGCGGCGGACTTGCGACTAAAAATTACTGCGGACGACTGCAAACTCCTGCAAGTCAAGAGAACTCACGGCGATTCAGATGCTGTCGTCCGCGGAACCATGCAGCACGAAGTCTTTGAAGGTGAAAAGAAAGCTGGCGTGTACGACTCGGAACAATCGTTGGACCTCCGAGTGATCGCTTCTGAATTGGCAAAGGGATTTGATCGCCCTGTTCGTTACGGTCTCGCTGTGAGCATTGAAGTCAGCGAAGGGATTCCCATTCCTGTTTACGACGAGATCGCATCCCGAATTCGCCCGCGAGTGGTCTCCTCCCACGATGGGTGATTCCGCGATTCGTCGGCGGGGTGGCTGAGTCTGGCGGTTTTTGCAGAAGGCCCGGAATCTTGGGCGTGATCCTGCTCGGGGCCATCGAAGACTCTGACTCTGCCGTCCAGTCGAAAATCCGTAGCTTGGACCTCTCGTCCGAGCGAACACCCATTGGCGACGGACGGACGAGGCTGGTGTGGCATGTCCGTCTGTCCGTCGTGACGAAACTGTTCGGCTATATTCGGGCTATTGGCCGGAAGTAGAATCCGGGAGCCAGTAGTAAGGAGTTTGAAGTTGTCTGCAACGGCATGGCCATTCATCGAGGTTGACGAGGCGGGATCTCCGACCATTCCGGCGAAAGGTCTGAAGGTGCTGCAACTCGTCCGTGAACACTTGGCGTATGGCTGGGACGCGGAGCAGTTGCGTCGGCAGCATCCGCACCTGTCTCTCTCGGAGATTCACGCGGCGCTCGGCTACTACCACGAAAACCGGGCAGAGTGCGATGAGATGCTGCATCGCGACGATCAGCGGCTGGAGACATTGAAAGACCAGTTGGTGAATCCGGCGCTGCAAGAACGACTCCGGCGCGTTCGAGACCAGGCATGAGTGTCGCCTTCTATTTCGACCACAACATGCAG
>JAYVOX010000505.1:0-4767 GCA_043757695.1 Schlesneria sp. | reverse complement strand
CGCTCAAGTCAATCGTCCCGCCGTCGGGTTGGCATTCGATACGTATCACTTGTGGCGCGAGCCGCGCTTGATCGAACGCATTCCGCAATTGGCATCGTTCACCAATGTGGTGCAAGTCAGTGACTCGCGCCGCGCACCGCAAACCGATTCGGATCGCTGCTTCCCAGGCGAAGGCCACATCCCTCTGACCGACATCGTGCGTGCCTTCCAGCACGCGGGTTACGAAGGCTATTTCGACCTGCAAGTCTGGTCGGATGAAGGCTGGAAGAAGTCGTCCGAGGAAGTGTCGCGGTTATGTCGAGACTCGTTCCAACGATTCAACTCGACGACCGACACGACACGGAGTGCGCTGCCGAACAGGCTGTGATGTGAGCGCCACGTTACGGCGAGCGGCAACTGTAATTTGACCCGTGGGACGGACAATCCTGGCCGTCTTTTACAGCGACGGACAGGATTGTCCGTCCTACATCGGGTAAGCCAAGACTTGCCGCTCGCCTTACGCCGTTGCGTGAACGCGCAACGCCGAGTTCTCGGCAAGCTCGGTCGGGCTAATGTGGCCGCGACTTCAAACCGGGATTATTCCCCTTACCCCAGCGAGTGTCGTGTTGGATCTGCTTCCTCTGCATGTGGACTCCCACCATGAGAAGGTCGAAGACGTGGCTGTACTCGGCGAGTGCCTTAGCAAACTTGCGGCGTTGCATCGCGTCTTCCGCTAGGAGGAATGCCGCTTCGTACTGTTTCCACTCGATGGCCCAGCCCTCGTCCACGGCCGCTCGTTGCAGTTCCGCCTCCATCTTGGCGATCCGCTGCACGAACTCTTCCGTCACTTTCGCTGACGCCGTGCGATACGGACGCCACACGACAGTCGAAACAGGATCGCGTGGTTGAGACGTTTCGACGGGCGGACGTTTGAGTCGCTGAACGCCCAGCCACGCGGCGGCAACCACGCCAGCGGCCACCATGAGGCCAAGTCCTCCCGCCTTTTGCTGCGGGTCGAGCGTGAACAGCCCCAGTCCCAGCAGAAACATCGCCGCGAGCAGGCACATCAGCGCGAACGCCCACCAACCGGTGATGCCGCTGCCGGGAATGGCCATGTCGTGATCGCTCTCCACGGCATCGGCCGGAACATCGCCCGCCCGCGCGACGATGACCGTGATGTTGTCCGGCCCGCCACGTAAGTTCGACAAGTTGACCAACAATCGGGTCGCGTCCGTGGGAGGCAGTTCACCGGCAATCATGCCGATCTCGGAGTCAGTCAGCAGACCACACAAGCCGTCGGAACAGAGGACAAACACGTCTCCCGGAAACACGGGCGCCGGACCTTCGAGATCAACCTGCACCGTCGCATCGGGACCAAGCGACCGCGTGATGACGTTACGTGGACAGAGCCGCTCCGCATCGCGCGGGTGAACTTTGCGCTGTTCGATCAACTCCCAGACGAGACTGTGATCGCACGACAACTGATCGATCTGTCGGTGTCGGATGCGATAGACACGGCTGTCTCCCACATGCCCGACAATCGCGCCCTGCGGACAAAGCAGCAACGTCGTGCAAGTTGTTCCCATCCGGTGGAAGTCGGGGTTCTGCATCCCGCGTTCGTAGATCGCCGCGTTCGCCGCCTCGATCGACGACCTCAAGGCTTCGCTCGCACTCAGATGCCTCAACTTGTCAAACGTATTGGGAATCGTGTCCACCGCGATCTTGCTGGCCAGCTCACCGACGGCATGACCGCCCATGCCATCAGCCACGACAAACAGATGCCCGCGTTGCTGCCACGTACTCTGATCGGGACTCAGATGAACGACGCAGGCATCTTGATTGTTCTGTCGGCGGAACCCGACATCACTCAAGACGGCATAGCGAATCTGTTGTTCCCAAAGCATGAAAGCCTCTTTCGAGAGCGAAACGTCTAGCTCGCTATTTCCGCCGCTCGTAACAGCCCGTTGAAAAAGTAACCCGAAGCGTGAGCGAGGGCGATCGTGTTGCGAAACTTTCGAGAAATGCGTCCCTCGCTCACGCTTCGGGTTACTTCAAATCCCTTTTTCAACGGGCTGGTAAGCCACGGAGTCATTGAACTGTCGCAGGTTGCCTAGCGCCGCAACGACTTGCGGCATCGCGACCGCATCTTATCTGCGAACGTCGATTTACGGAAAGAGACACTGTGCAACACCGGACAGATTTTAGGATCTGCTTGCATGGGGACCACTCACAGCAAGGCAAGGGCAAAACTGCCCTAGGCTCAACTCGGCGCGACAATTACCATCTCGTCCCTTTCTGACTTCCCGCCTTTCGCGGCGAGATTGCAGCCCGGCTTCACGGATGGACGGCGCATGGTGACGGAATCAACGAATCTTCTCAGCGGCAGCACATGCCAACATCGTTCGGCACCTGAAGTCGATCAGCCGACTGAAGCGTCACGCTCCCTCTGGCTTCAGTCGCCTTTCAATAGAATCACTCTGGCGGTGATCACACAGAATCGTCTCGCCTTGCTGCTGCTGGGCGTGGCCGCTTTGTCCCAAGCGGGCTGCGTCAGTCGGCGACTCATGGTCCAATCGAACCCGCCCGGCGCGATGGTGCTGCTCGAAGGGAGAGAGATTGGCTATACCCCGACGGGAGTCGATTTCACCTACTACGGCACGCGTGAACTGACGCTCATCAAAGACGGCTACGAGACCAAAACGCAACTCGTTCCGATTCGAGCACCGTGGTATCAGTGGCCCGTGATCGAGTTCTTCTCGGACAACTTCCTGCCGGGCCGGGTCACCGACCGACGCAGCGTGCAGTTCGAGATGCAACCGAAACGAATGGTCCCGAACGAAGAGTTGCTCAACCGAGGTAAAGCTCTCCGCAACGAAGCTCAGATCGGCCAGTGATCGGGGCGTGATCGGACTCCTCAGTTCTGTTGGCCTTGAGTACCCCGACTCATTCGTGCAGATTCGAAGAGAGACTTCGCACGGCCCCAAGTGAGACATTTGAATGTCGCCACGTTTCGCCAGAACGTGGTTGTTTGAGCGTCACGCCCGCACTCCGGCGAGGTGTAGCTACGTCTCATTGGCGACAGCGCGAGGTATAGATTGCCATCGCCGAAACGCGATGGCCTCGCTTCGAGAGACGATGAGGTGGCGGGCCGCAATGTGATGTGACCAAGGCTGCCGCACCAAATCTGGGAAAACTGCTTCCGTCCTGTTGAATACGGCGCGTTGCAGACGTTCCCAAAGGTGGTCGCCTCATTGAGGCGACAGGCAAGTTGGGACTGACCATTCCATTTTCATCAGCGACTTGTTCATCAGGTGACTGGGCCAGTTCGAGTTGACGGCCACCAGTCGAATTCCCCTCCAACGACCGCTTGCCAGAACCAGCGCAACTCGTGGCAAACGCATCAGGGTATTGCTAGCATCCGCCCTCGTTCTCGACACGCCACTTCCGCCATTTTTCTGTCACTTTCGAGGGTCAGCGACCATGCTTTCGACACACGCCGTTGGCATCGACTTGGGCACGACTTACTCGTGCCTCTCGTACCTGAACGAGCATGGCGAACCGATCACCGTCCCCAACAAGGACGGCGAACTTTCGACCCCTTCCGTAGTGCTGTTCGATGGAGATCACGTCGTCGTGGGGACCGAAGCCCTCCGCAACTCGATCCGACACCCCGACAAAGTTGTCGTCCACGCCAAGCGTTATATGGGCAGCCCCAGTCACCGCTGGAAGATTAGCGGCAAGAGCTACTCCCCTGTCGATATCAGCACGATTATTTTGAAGTCGATGCTCGATAGTGCTCGCGAGCGAATCGGTGACATCGAACGAGCGGTGATCACGGTGCCGGCGCAATTCAGTGATGTTCAGCGTCAGGCCACTGCGGAAGCAGGCAAGCGGGCGGGACTCAAGCACGTGGACATCATCAATGAGCCGGTGGCCGCAGCGCTGTGCTTCGTCCTCGGAACGGAAGGAATCTGGTTTACCGAATTGGCGACAGCGCAGACGATCATGGTGGTGGACCTCGGCGGCGGTACTTTCGATCTGTCGTTGGTTCGCTACCAGAAGAACGAAGTTCGCGTCATTGCCAGCGGCGGCGACCTGCATCTGGGTGGCCTCGACTGGAATCAGGCCCTCGAAGTGGCGATCAGCAAGCAGTTCCAAAAAGAGTTCGGGATCGATCCGTCCAAAGATCGCGAGAGCGCTCAAGCACTGGCGCTCGAAGCGGAGCAAACGAAGCGCAGCTTGTCGGTTCGCCCCAAAGCGGCCCTGACGTGTGCCGCAGGGGGACAGCGCAAGACCTACCAAGTGGAGCTTGAACAATTCGAGCGATTGACGAAGGACTTGGTGGACCGTTCCGAATCGCTGACTCTCGACCTGCTCAAGGAACACAACCTCGGTTGGGCGAAAATCGACGTGGTGCTCACGACCGGCGGTTCGTCACGAATGCCGATGGTTCGATCCTTGTTCAAACGCTTGAGCGGTCGCACTCTGAACACGTCGCTCTCGCCAGACCAGTCGATCGCGCACGGAGCGACCTATTACGCCGGGATGCTCCTGTCGAACAGCGCCTTCGCTCAGTCGATCCTCAATCCGACCGCCGCCGCACGACTGAAGCAGTTCAAGCAACACAGCGCGACCGCTCGCGCTTTGGGCGTCCTCATTCGAGACACCGCCACGCAGACACGTATCCCGCACTACATCCTCCCCGCCAACACACCACTCCCGGCATCCGTGACACAGGTCTACGGAACGGTCTCCTACAACCAACGTCGAGTCCATCTGCGGATCGTC
>JAYVOX010000504.1:0-4779 GCA_043757695.1 Schlesneria sp. | reverse complement strand
ACGTGAGCGCGAATCCGTTGGTTGAGTGCTTCCAGCCCCGGACTCGCCAACGTTTCTTCCAAGCCTAATTGCCCAACGAGAACGAGGCGCACGAGCGGTCGCCCCTGCTCGGCAAGGTCCGAGAGAATTCGCAACTCTTCGAGCAAGTCTTCCGAAAGTTGATGCGCCTCGTCGCAGATCAAGACGAGTGCTTCGCGCTGTGGACGCAAGGCTCGAATGGCGGGGATCAGTTCGAGCCGCAGTTCCTGCTCGTCCTGTTGGCGGTAGGCGTGACTGAGTTCACACAGAATGGTTTGCAGCAGTGCGCGTCGTGTGAGAAAGCTGGCGTGACGGAGCAGCACGGATTCAAACGGACTCCCAAGTTCACTCCGCAGCCGCTCACACAACAACGTCTTGCCGGTCCCCGCCGGAGCCGACACGATCGCGATCCCCTGCCCTTGCTCGATGCAAACCACGGTCTCATCAAGCGCCGCTTGGATCGACTCCGACGCCAAGAAGCACTGTGGATCGGGTGTCGCCGCAAACGGACGACGCTTCAGACCGAAGAACGATTCATACATGAGACATTATCCCCATCGACATCACAAAGTTTCGCCACGCATTCGCTGATACGTCGCGCGACAGCGAATCGATCAACCTCGGCCACTTCCTGAGGCGACTGATCGGAAGACTGATCGAACTGTCACGGTGAGAGACTTGAACACAACCACTACGTCCGACGCATCGCGTGTGATCGTCAAGGTTGGTGCTAGAGCTGGCAGACCTTGACGGTCAGGCAAACCTCACGCATTCCGCCCACTGGGGATGAACGGGTCGATTTCTCCCACGCTCGCGGCATGAGAGGCAAACGCCGGCGAGCTGTTGATCGCTCACACCGCTGGCGTTGCCGCTCGCCTTATTGGGGAGGAGAGCCGGAGGACTTACGTCCACCGCTCGGACAGACACCGGTTGGGCCGCGCGAGGTCTAAACGTCTCAATCTGGTTCGCGCGAGAAATACGAGAAATAGTGGTCGCTGCGTGAGCCATTGCGAACGAGTTCTCAGCCCGGTTGATTGGCTAGAGTCTCCATTTTCTCACCCGTGAGCGGGTTAAGCCGCTCGATGTCGATGATCTTCCAGTCGCCTTTTTCACGCTGGAAGGTCAACACGAGGCGTGCTGGCTGGTGACCGACATTCCCCTGCCCCGTCACGTTGAGTGTCGCGTTGGCTCGAAAGTGGACGCGGCCGCGCGAGTTCTGATTGGTGATCGTGGTGTGGAAGTCGGTCAGTCGGGGATTGTCCACGATCTCAACCAGCGACATCGCTCCCAGCATCATCAGCTTCAATCCGGGTGCCGCGTTGGAAATGTGATTGAGGGTGGCTTGCCGCTTATGTTGAAAGTCGTCGCACAGCGTGACGACGATCTGTTGCAACTTCTCGCCTTCCGTGACGATGGCTCGTTCGAGGAAGTGAAACCCGACGCACGCTAGCAGGCAGACAATCGCGGCGGCGAGATACCGACCGCGTCGATTCGAGTTCCAGACGGCCAAGAGAATCAGTCCACCCAGTCCCACGATGAACATCGGTGGCCAGGCATTTTCAGTGAACCACACGATGATGAACTCCCGGCACGGGCGGATTGTGTCTGGCTCGGCCACTCAGTTGGCTGACGCGGCCCCGTGACGCGGCAACACCGTAATGAACTTCTGCATCACCGGTCGTCCGCCGGTCGTGATGACCAGTGTGTAGTCGCCGGGCGACATCACGTCGGTGATTGGGCAGGTGAAGTTGGAGCGGAACATCTCCCGTGTGGCGACCGCTTCCAAGCGATTCAGAATTCGATGTTCCGAATCATGAATCTGGCAACCGATGTAGAGGTCGTCGTGGGGAGGAATGAGATTGCATTGCGCGATGAGGGTTTCGCCCTGTCGGAACTCGCGCCGTCGGTCTGCCAGTTGATCGCCGACGAGCAGCGTTCCGGTATCGACGGCGAAGAACATGTCCGACTCGCGCAGGGGTTCGGTCGGAGCGAGCATCTGTCGAACGAGTTCGGGGTCGGCCACGGTCAGCGCGTGTGATCCTTCCGGTCGACGCAACCCAAACGGATCGCGCCAGTGTTCCAGTTCGATGTTCGCGACCGAGAACACGGCCAGCGCGAACACGAAGGCGGCACGAGAGGACGTTTGCCAGCCGACGGGATCGCCAAGCCGCTCACGCAGCGCGAGGACTCGTTGTCGCAGCGGCTTGGTCCAGGTGAGGCTCCGCAATTGGCGGCGACACCACGCTGAACAAAATTGAACATCGTCTTCGTCGATGAAAGCGAGGTACGCCATGAAGCAGACCATCGGGAACATCAGCAGGCCGAGCGTCAACATGGTCATGATGTGAAACAGGATGCCCATTGGCAGCACGAACATCCGCCACGAACTCTTCCATGACAGAAAAACGAACGTCACTTCCCAGACGATTGACACATAGGCCATCGCCACCAACAGGATCGGATAAAGGCTGAGTAACTCACCCAGCGGATGTTGGAAATTGAGGTGCGTCTGCATCCAGTACTGCAACTGATCGCCGGTGAAGAACGTCGGCGTGTGCATCTTGGTGATCGCGGCTCCGAAGTAGACGCTGCCGATGTGCAACTGCATCAAGCGGCGCGGCCAGGCGGGAAAGCGCGCTCGCACGAGCGACGGTTCGCCCGGCCAGTACGTTCGTTTCCGTCCGGCCAACCACGCATCGACCGACCACAGACTGCCGCATTCCGAGAGAGCCAGCAGGAACAACATGTGAGTCGCGATGACCGTGTACTTGGTCATCGTGCTGATGCAGTCCAACATGCAGAAGTATGTGAAGAGGACGTTCGCAATGATGAGCGACGTACGCGTACACCAGCCGACAGAGACGCACAGCAACGCGAGCATCATGACCGAGTACAGGCCCACCGCGACCGTGCCAGAGAACTCGGGCAACATTTCCAAGTAGCCATACCCGACTGCCAACGGCGCGGTCGCTCCATCTGTCGAATAGATTTCGCGCACCGCCGACCAACGCGGGAAGACCATCCCCATCAGCACCAGCGGCAACAGAATCCGGCACAGGGCCAAGCCGTAGGGAACCTCTTCATCGAAGAAGAACCGATGAACTCGCGTGCTGAACGATTCGGTGTCGTGTCTCACTGTGGGCCTCCCTGCCGTCGCTGGAATGATGGTCGCGTGGCGCTTCGTCGCTTGCTGTGCATTGAGTACTACAACGTCTGTTGCTCATTCCGGTTCCCTCTCCCGCCCGGCTTCGGGGGGAGAGGGCTAGGGGGAGAGGGCTAGGGTGAGGAGGGATTCGATTCGGATCCGGAAGAAGGGAAGTCACTGCGACTGATCTCAGTCTGGCTCGTTGATCAAGTTCACTGTAATTTTGAACGCTCGGCCCCTCACCCTAACAGCCTGTTGAAGAACTGTAGGATGGACGCCTCGTCCGTCCGTTTCCAGTTGAGTTCCGCTCGCACGAGGCATCCAAGCTACGTTTTTCAGCGGGCTGCTAACCTTCTCCCCCGAAGACGGGGCCGAGGGGACAAGCAAGTGCCGACGTGGGTTGCGGTGTCAGTTCGCACTCGGTTGGCCCCAATCGGTCTCGGCCCCCATGTAGGTGCTGTTACCGCTTCCCGATGCCGCCGTGCGCAGTGTCGGGTTGATGGCGAAGAATGGTTTGCCGCGCTGTGTGTCGGCTTGTAAGCGAGGGTTGTTGGCGATCGTCTTGGTGTAGAGATACGCCAGATAGTTGGGGCGATGGCTGAGAATCTTGCCGTCGCCGTCCATCGTCGTTCTGACCCAGAAGTAGCTCTTCGGGTCTTTGGGTTCATCGAACCGCATGTTCCACAGCGGGTCGGGCAGATTGAACTTCTTCGGCCAGACCTCTTCGGCCACCACGATGCGCAGGATCGGCTCGTGGTCTGTCGTCTGGAGCGTATGCAAGGCGATCTTGTGCAGACCGTTTCCCAGAATGTCGTACTGCGCACGGGACAGATCGCCGTACGGCTTGAACGTACTCCACGGGCCTTGCGAAACGTCGTAGTACGTGCCGCTTTCCCCCTCGGCAATGACGTGATAGCGAATCTCGTGAGCCGACCAACCGCAGAACATATCCCACACGACGTAATACATGGCGGGATGTGCGCCGGTCCCGAAGTTCATCGCGTGTGCGGCAATTCCAATGAATGTCGCACACAGATAGAGGCTGACGGTCAGCTTGGCGAACCAGTTCCGCATGGGCATCGCTCCTAAAGATCGCTGCGAGCCGCTTCACCTTCCTGGAGAAGCCCGATCCACTCGCGAGCGGGCGCGGAGCTTAGTCATCCCCTCAGATGGGTCAAGACCGAAGTCCTGCGCCAGACATTGTCTTTCAACTTTGGCCCTGACGTTGGAACGGGGCCGCAATCGACCTCGCACGGTTTGAAGTGAGGCGTTTCGCCGCCACGCCAACGGCGTGAGTTCGATCAATGGCGTGCGTGCGACCCACGGTTAGTCTCGTTCCCAAGCTCCAGCTTGGGAACGCACGCCACCAAGCTCCCGCTTGGCGAGTCACAAGGTTCGAGATAACAACTCGTCGATCGCGAATTCATCATCCGCGAAGCTGGAGCTTCAACATCGAACGTTCCCAAGCCGGAGCTTGGGAACGAGGAAAGATTGATGCCGCCCGTTATTGATGCGCCGCTCGTAAGGCGAGCGGCATGAGAGGAATTACCTTCCTCTGGGAGTGAGCGGGCGGATGAGGATGTCGTATTTGCCGAGTTTTTCGGAGCGCACGAGGC
>JAYVOX010000503.1:0-4790 GCA_043757695.1 Schlesneria sp. | reverse complement strand
ATGCCCGCCGGTCCCCATGACCGCTACTTCTATGGCGACGATGGTCAATCGTTGGGGACGCTCGACACGCGACTCGATACGGGACCGATGTCGCGCATCGGTCTCGTCGATGAATGGCTCGGCGTGGACGCAGCGCTCGATTCGTCCGAACCAGCCAGCTTTTGGACGATGCCGATTCAAACCGTCAGCCAATCGGAGAGCGGTTTTGAACTGGTCCATCAAAGCTGCGCGGTCATCCCGCACTGGCAGTTCCAAGTCCCCGAGGACGGCTGCTGGCGCGTGAGACTCTCGCTGTCGTTTGATACCTCGGCGACACAAGCCCGCGCACTGGCCGAACGAGCGATCGGCCAGCGCACGACGGTCGATGCCACGCGGTGAGGCCGTCGGGAGTGAATCGTAGGATGAGTGAAACGTAGGATGGACGCCTCGTCCGTCCGTATTGATCTCGTCCCCTGCGTTGTTTCACTCAGGAACGTTCGAGAAATAACCGTCGTGTTTGTGAGTTCGTTTAACCGCCAGCCGAAGGCGTGCGCGTCATTCGACGTGGAATACAGGTGAAACGTGGCACGGACACGCACGCCTTCGGCTGGCGGTTAAACGACGACAGTGATTTCTCGAACGAGCCTTAGGCAGTACGTGCTGTCATTGAGCGGCGGACGGACGAGGCGTCCATCCTACGGAGGAACCGCGCGTCCTTGCCGATCGCTCTATTTCCCGTCGATGCGTAGAACGACATCGTCGGAAGTGAAACGAACCTTGGGCTGAGTCGCATACTTGTCGTCGGCTGCGCGATAGCCAGCAACGCAAGCCACCACCGTGAGGTAGCCGAGATCGTTCAAGCCGATAACTTCGTCGTACTTGGTCGGTTCGATTCCTTCCATCGGGCAGGTGTCGATCCCGAGCATCGCGGCGGTGGCCATGAACTGGCCGAGAGCGATGTAGGCTTGCAGGCTCGCCCAACGATTCACATCGACTTTGCCGTTCAACAACCCACCAACCATCATGCGACGGAAGCCAGCCAGTCCGTCCACCGATCCGCCGCGCACCTCGACGATCCGCGCGAGGTACTTGTCGATGTCGGCCTCGGACAGATCGCGTCGAACCGCGAAGACCACCACGTGCGAGGCTTCGACGACTTGTGTCTGCCCCCACGAAATCGGTGGCAGCTTGGCCTTCGTCGCGGGATCGGTGATGACGACGAACTTCCACGGCTGCAAACCGTACGACGATGGTGTCAGTACGAGAGATGCTTCGAGTGTGGACCAGTCCTCAGCGGAGATGGTCTTCGTCGCGTCAAACTTTTTCGTGGCATAGCGCCACTGCAATTGATTCAGCACGGTTTCACGATTGACGGATGCGGGGTTGAGAAGAGACATGCTGAGCGAGTTCCTTATTGTGAAATGAATGGGATCGAGCGACTTTTTCGCGGGGCGGCGAAGGCTAGGCGCGAGGCGATCATGCGGCAACTCGACCCGACGAATTGGCTTGTTCGTGACGAGCAAAGCTGAAGGTTGCACCAGCCCGTGCGACTCATCATTCCCTCGTGAACAGCGGGTGCAATAACTTCCAGAACTCATTAAGTGGCTCGTTTAACGACGTGGGCTATGCCCCACGCTTCGATGGAGCAGCCGTTTGCAACATCACCCGACGCGCGGGACGTTGCCCACGCGGTTAAACACACTTTCCAGATCGGGAAGTTATCGCGGCCCCGTTCCTAGGGAGGAACTTTTCGCCGCGCACCTTACCGAACGTCATTCGCCAACGCCCCTGATCCCCCTGCCGTCGCGGCTTCCCCCCTTCCTCAACCGCCGCTAGAATCCCGCACCCAACTGGCTGGGTCTGAACGGCCTGACTGACGACGCATTTAAAAAGGAGTTCTCTGTGTCCGTCCGAACTTTTTGCCTGATTTGTACGGTCGGTTTGCTGTGTGGCCCCGCCGCAAATGCTCAGTCCGAGGCCCGGATCAAGATCATCCAGCCGGGGATCAGCCGCCTCGAAGAAGACCTGAAGTACCTCGTCGAACTCAGCCCGACGCCTGCTCTCAAAAAGCAGTGGAAGACGCTGAAGGACCTGATCGATAGCTTCGCAGTGGGCCTCGACCCCGAAAAGCCGATCCGGATTGATCTGGTCTTCGGCAAGCAGAGTCTGGGCTACGAGTCTCACTTCCCTGTGACGAAGCTCGAAGGCAAGGGAGGCTTCCTCCAGAACATCGGTGACCTCGGCTACAAGAGCAAAAAAGAGGCTCCTGGGCTGTTCGAGCTGACCGAGGGAGCCAAGGGAGCTGCCAAACGGCTCGGCTATTTACGTGATGCCAACAAATACGGTTCAATCGCTCCGTTGAAGGAAGCGGTCCCAGCCAATCTGGTACACCCGATCACGGTCGAGCTCAAGGCGTACCTCGCGAAGGGCTACGATGTCGCCGCCGAGTTGAAAAATGATCCCGCTGACAAGAAGGGGCTGGCCGATCGGCTGGCCAACTTCAAAGCGTTGCGGAGTCAGCTCGAAGCGGGGATCAGTTTCAAGCGCGATGAAAACAAGAACAACTTTGAATTGCGGAAGCTCTCGGTCGTGCAGAACTTGAATGAGGCCGAGCGGTTCCTCGTCGAGACCGAGTTGCTGACGATGAACTGGATCACGGATGTCGCAGGCAAAGAGGGACGCGGTGAACTCAGTTTCGCCGCGATCCCCAACACCGGACTGCACGCCAGTGCCGCGCTGCTCGGTGCCAAGCCGAGTTATTTCGCTAACGTGAAGTCTCCCGCGAAAACGGTGGCAACGGGTCGGATCAACTTCGCCATTGATCCTCTTCGCTCCGGACACCTCCAGAATTTCTACAAAGCCTTCCGCCCGGTACTGGCGACGCGACTGGATGGCGTGGCTTCGCTGAAGGACGCCGATCAAAAGACCGCTGCGAAACAAGCCGGTGACTTGTTGATCGGCATGCTCGACACCGGCATTGCTGTGGGAGCGATTGACGGCTGCCTAGACTTGGCCGAATTGGGCGACGGCAAGCATTCGTTCCTGTGCGGCATTCGATCGGTCGATGGAAAAGTAGCCGATCAAATCCTCAGCCTGTTCCCCAAGATGTCGCCAGGGCATGAACTGACACTCAACGTCGCCACCGTTGCCGAAACAACTCTGCACACGTTGAAGATTCCCGCCTCGTTGGTCGCTCGGTTCCAAAAGTT
Source organism: Schlesneria sp. (assembly GCA_043757695.1). GTDB lineage: Bacteria > Planctomycetota > Planctomycetia > Planctomycetales > Planctomycetaceae > Schlesneria. The sequence goes on along the minus strand of JAYVOX010000503.1, from coordinate 1,602 downwards.
TTTCCCCGGCGAGACGCTGCTGTTCGTGGCCACGTCCAAAGATGCGGTCTGGTTGGCCATCGGTCCCAACGCTCAAGCCGATCTCACCGCAGCCATCACCGCTACTGCTGGCCCGGCTCCCGAAATGCCCGACACCACGATCGGATTGTTCTCGGCCAACATGACGAAGTTCGTCGCGTTCTACGACGCGGTCTCTCCGGAGCAAGGCGAGACCAAGGGACCGAAGACCACCGAGCAGAAGGAACGCGAAAAGATTCGCAACCTAGCCGAGCAAGCTGTTGCCGGGTGTGAACCTCGTTTGACCAGCGTTCTGAAAAGAAACGGTAACGTCATTGAAGGGACGCTGGTCGTCTCCGAGTGTGCGTTGAAGTTCGTCGGTATCATGATCGCCGACTTCGCCAAGACGATGGAGTGACGACGAGCGAACAGGTTGCCCGATGCCACTGGTTCTCACACTGCGTTCGTCACCCGCGCTCCCCCTCGAAGTCGATGCCGTGCGCTGTGAGGCCGTTCGCGAACAAACGGCAGAACAAGTGGGAGCGACGCTCATTCAGCACGGCAACCGCCGTGTACCACTGGCAGACCTCTTCGATGTCTCCGGTTCCGCGCGTGTCGATCAACGGGTCGTCTGGGTGGGAGACTGCTCGCGCGTGAAGCGGATCGGCGAGAGACATGCCGTCGGGCAGATGCTAATTGAAGGCGACGCAGGGATGCACCTCGGAGCGGAGATGTCTGGTGGTGAGATCACCGTGCGAGGCAACGTCGCCGACTGGGCGGGGGCACACCTGCGCGGCGGTCGTTTGCGAATCGAAGGGAATGCGGGGAACTGCCTTGGCGCGGCCTATCGCGGTGCGACGCGCGGCATGACGGGTGGCGAGATACTCGTAACCGGATCGGCGGGCGATGAGTTGGGAACGGCAATGAGGCGCGGCCTGATTGCCGTAGCTGGCTCCGTCGGACATGCGGCCGGGTTCGGGATGATCGCCGGTTCGCTGATGTTGTTTGGCAGCGTCGGTCGTCATGTTGGCGCGGGGATGAAGCGCGGCTCAATCACGCTGTTCTCGACGGCTCACACAGCCGAAGTGCTACCGACATTCCATCACGCGGGCGTCGAGCAACCGACGTTCCTCAGGGTCTATCTGCGACATCTCGAACGTCTCGGCTTCGCGTTTCCGCCCGGCTGTGTCACCGCCAACTACGACCGCTACAACGGCGACCTGATCGAACTTGGCAAGGGCGAAATCTTGGTTCGTCGGTGTGAGTGACGACGAGGCTTACTGTAGTCCTGTCGCTCCGCCGACAGGACTGCGGCATCCGCTAGCCAGACTTTGCAAGGTGGCCAGTGACCCGTTGTCTGGTCTCCGTTTGCGACCGTCCCGTCGGCGGAGCGACGGGACTACAGTAAGTATTGCCCTATTCCACCGACGTGTATTACGTCACCAACGGCTCGATCGGCTTGCCGATGATGACGCGGTGCGGGCGGCCAAGGGGATCGTGAATTTCGGTGTCGTGCGGGACGCCGAGCAGCGTGTAGATCGTCGCGGCGAGGTCTTCTGGTGTTACCGCATCGCGGCTCGGATAAGCTGCTTCTTTGTCCGATGC
>JAYVOX010000502.1:0-4791 GCA_043757695.1 Schlesneria sp. | reverse complement strand
GAGACATCTTCCAGTTCGCGAAACCGATCAACTTCTGAAGCGGTGCGAATCGGGTTGTGGATCACCGGTCCTTCCCCCTTCGCGTACTCGAGGTCGATCCCCATCGGTTCGAGCATTGGCAGGAGGTCGGCAAACAGAATGGCCGCATCGACGCCGAGAACGCGCTGCGCGGTGAGCGTCACTTCGGCAGCCAACTCCGGCCTCTTGCACAGTTCGATGAACGTCACCTTCGAGCGGACAGCCATGTACTCGGGGAGATAGCGCCCCGCCTGTCGCATGATCCAAACGGGTGTCGTGTCAGTCGCTTCGCGCCGCGTCGCCTTCATCAAGCGCGAGTTGTGCAGGCGAGAGCCCTGCGGCGGAATGGTGTTGGTCGCAGGTGTCGTCGTCGTGGTCGTAGGCATGGCGGCTCCCAAAGTGAGGCGGAATTGTAGCCACGCCCTAGGGGACCGGACAGGCAGCTCAATGGAGCGCGTCGTTTCAATGGAGCATGTCGTTCGGCAAGGTAGCCCTGTCGCTCCGCGACAGGAAGCGCGTTTCGGAGCGACTGTTCAAACGGCGAATCGTCGTCAGTGATCCGCAGTCTGTTCTGCGCTCTCGCTTCCTGTCGCGGAGCGACAGGGCTACCTTCAATCAACCTCTCTGCCCAAACCTTTGCGCGAACTCGCCGTGCGACTCGACCCGGTTCCGCGCGATGCTCATAATCCGCCGCAGTCGTGAGATCGCGTGTTGTTCTCTTCGACGGGAACCTGTTGAGGAGCGAGTCGTGCCGGGCTGGGCTGTGGAACTGGGAGTGGTTGTGCTGATGGCACTGCTCAACGGCTTCTTTGCCGCAGCGGAGATCGCGATCCTGACCGCTCGACGCGGACGGCTCGAACAGTGGGCTGAAGATGGTGACGGAGCATCGGCCGTCGCACTGCAACTCGCCCACGATGCCGACCGATTCCTGCCGACCGTGCAAGTGGGCATCACGCTGGTTGGCACGTTTGCATCGGCGTTTGCCGGAGCGAGACTGGCCGATCCGCTCGCGGCATGGCTGGGGCAGCTTCCACTCGCGTGGGTCGCCGAACGTCGCGTCGGTCTCGCCCTGACGCTCGTTGTCTGCGGCATCGCGTTCCTGCAACTGATCCTCGGTGAGCTGGTTCCGAAACGAATCGCCTTCCAAAACGCCGAGCCACTTGCGCGGTTCGTCGCCTACCCGATGCTGGTGTTGCAACGAGTCTCTCGCCCGGCGATCTGGTTCCTGCACGTCACGACCTTGCTGGTGTTGAGGCTGCTCGGTCAAAAGAACCTGCCGCAGAGAACGGTTTCGGTCGAGGACATTCAGCATTTGATCGCGACCGGTACCGAAGCGGGCGTCTTGGAAGAGTCCGAGCAGAAGATGGCGATGGAGGCCTTGCGACTCGGCAACCGCACGGTCGTCGATATCCTGCGACCGCGCATCGACATCGACGCCGTCGATATCGACACACCGTCGGAAGAGGTCGTCGGTGCGATCGCGATGTCGGGCTTCGCGCGCGTCCCCGTCTGCGAAGGGACGATCGACCACATCGTCGGCTTCGTCTACATCAAGGACGTGTTTCTTCAACAGTACCTCGGTCGCCCGATCGACCTGCGCCGGCTGATTCGCCCGCCGCTGTTCATCCCCAAGTCGGTCACGATCAGCCGGCTGCTCGAACTCTTTCAAGAGCACAAGACGCAACTCGCCTTCGTGCTGGATGAGTACGGCGGGACGCAGGGAATGGTCACGTTCGAGGACATCATGACGATGCTCGTCGGTGAGATTCACGATGAGCTGCGGCACGAACGAGAATCGAAGCACGACCGGGCGCAAGACATTGTCAAACGGGAGGACGGTAGCCTGCTGATCGACGGCACGGTCAACCTGCACCAACTCGAAGTGGCGCTGGAAGTGACTCGCTGGTCCGAACCGCCACCGCGCGGGATCGGCACGGTCTCGGGCCTCGTTCTGTCGCTGCTCAAACGCCCGCCACAAATCGGCGACGTGCTGACGTGGAACGACCTGCGGATCGAAGTCGTCGACATGGACGGCCCGAAGCTCGACCGACTGTTGATCCAACCGGTCGTCGATCCGTCCGCCATTCCAACTCCCGCCGCCGACACGACGCCGTAGCCGAGCAACCTAGGGTGCGTGAAGTCTTCGGAACGCACCATCATCGCGCTGTTCGTGGTGTGTTCCGAGGACTCCACACACCCTACCCGACTACCCGACTGACTCCGATTCAGCATTCACTGGGTCTCGCCAACGCTACGACCAAAGAACTTCGGCGGGTTGGCGATGGAGTAGATCACGGTCTCAGTCGCGAGGCGGTCGCGCAGGTACTTCGGCATCTGGAGCAAACCGAGTAGCGTTTGGCCGTCGAATATGCAGAAGCGGCCGTTGGTGTTGCTCTTGAGCAGTGCGTCGGTCGTTTCGATGTTGGGAAGCGTGTCGATCGGCTTGTCGCTGGCGAGGGCCAGGCCCCACGGCGAGCCATACGTCGGGACGTTGGCTTGAATGACGGTGGTATGAGCGAACACCGAACTGATCGTCTTCACGGTGCGAGACAGCAGGTCGAGCAACGGCGGTGACATTGATCCGGCTTGGTTGACGAAGACGCCGCCCGGTGCGAGAGCCTGCTGGCACAACTCGAAGAACTCGCGTGTGAAGAGTTTGAACGCCGGGCCTTCCTCAATCGGATCGGTCAGGTCGGCGATGATGACATCCCAGCCGTGTGAGTTCGCGATGAAGTCGTAGGCGTCACCGATCTCGAGCCTCACGCGAGGATCATCGAACGCCCCCTGATGAATCTCGGGGAGCCATTCCCGACAGGCGGCGACGGCCTCTCCGTCGATGTCAACCACCACGATCTCTTCGACGTTGTGCCATTTGAGTGCCTCGCGCGCCGCACCGCCATCGGCTCCCCCCGCGATCAACACTCGCCGAGGATGCCCATGCAACACGAACGGCGTGTGAACGAGCGGCTCGTGATAAAGGAACTCGTCCCCGGTGCAGGTCTGCCACTTGCCGTCGAGGACCAACGCCTTGCCGTAGGCTCCGCTCTCAACCACGTACAGGGTCTGAAACGGCGTCTGACGGTGGGCGAGGATCCGCTCAACCCCATGCTGCCAGACATCGTGCGGCGTGAGGTATTCGCTGATCCACAGGTCGGCGGCAAGCGTGGCTCCGGGCATGAGCGAGTCTCTCTTAGAAGGGCAATGCGACGTGGAGAATGGGCACTCTGTTTTCTGGGGTGTAAGCCCGCTGTGTTTGCTCTCCCTTTTCCGAGCGGTAGACGTGAGTCCTCCGGTTTATCGTTCACGAACGGCGACATCGATGAACCCCAGGACTCACGTCCACCGCTCGGAAAGAGAACGCAATCATGGAGCGGCCTCCCGCACGCGCAGCCAGAACCGGCCGGTCTCCGCCATGTAGCGGCGGTACTCGTCACCGAATCGCTCGATCAGCTTGGCCTCTTCGCGATCAGTCCGCGCGATCAGCAGAGCCAGTACCGTTATGCCCGTGACTGCCACAAACCAATTCGTCGTTGCCAGTGATACGGCGGCAACGGTTCCGGCGACGCCGATGTAGAACGGATGCCGAATCCAGTGGTAGGGGCCAGACGTGACCCGCGTGTGCTCGCGCCGCGTCACCACGGTGTCGGTCAGGTTCTTGCCCAGATGGCTGAACGTCCAGATGACCCACACTCCGGCGGCGGCTGCGATGGCGCTGCCGCTCCATCGCAGCCACTCCGGCAGCGGCAGCGAGGACCAGCGTGTGAGCGACGGATCGACGAGAAACGCGATCATCACGACCGCTCCGAAAAATGCCACCAGCCGCAGCGTGATGAGAATGAACCAACCCTCCTGCCGACGGTCGAGCCGTTCCCCCGTGAGTTGCGACCGAATCCGAAAATAGGCCATTACCGGAATGAGCAGGCTCATTCCCACCAGCAGAGCGATTCGGAAGGGTTGGTCGTTGGGCATTGGGCAGTCCGGACGAGTGACGCTTATCACAGTCATGTGCCACTGCTTCGGAGTCCTCGGAGAAGCAGTGCTATTGATGTGTCATGCCGCGAAAAACACTGCTTCTCCGAGGACTCCAGCGAGGTTTCACCTCAGACCAAAGTAGCCATCATCGCTCCGCGTGATGAGCCTTTTGAGATCAGATGTCTACTTCTGAAAGGCTCATCACGCGGAGCGATGATGGCTACGTTGAGGAATAACGATGGATTCAAACTCGGCTGGTGTGGGAGACAACAAGATGATTGACAGCAGGAAGTGTTGGTTTGGTCCGGCGCGCGTGGCCATCTGTCTGTTCGGTGTGGGGTTGGTTGGAGGTTGCATTCAAAGTGCTCCGACTCCCAAACCTGCTCAGCCAGGGACTGCCGAAGTGGGCGGTGTGAAATCGCCGGAAGGCGTTTCCGCTGCCGAAGCCCTCATCAACATCGAAGGCTCCAGCACCGTCTATCTGATTTCGCAGGCGATGGCGGTCGAGTTCGAGAAGTCCACCAAGCACAAAGTCAGCGTCGGTCGCAACGGAACGGGAGGCGGCTACAAAAAGTTCGCCCTGCGCCAGTGTGACCTCTGGAATGCGTCGCGGCCGATCGCCGAATCTGAGATCGCCGAACTCAAGGAGAAGGGAATCGAGTGGCTCGAACTGACCGTCGCCATCGACGGATTGTCGATCGCCGTCCATCCCGAGAACGATTGGTGTCCCGGTTTGACGGTGGCCGACCTCAAGAAACTGTGGGAGCCGGACAGCAAGATCGCCAAGTGGAGTGACCTCAA
>JAYVOX010000501.1:0-4791 GCA_043757695.1 Schlesneria sp. | reverse complement strand
CAATAGAAACCGGTCTTGTGACCGCTGACGAAGTCGATGCGGAACTGTGTGCCATGTTCGCGCACGACGGCTCGTGGCGGCAGACCTTCCGACCCGGTCGGTTCGGCGGAAAAGCCTTCGTGATCTTGTGAGGCCGGTGCCGCCCGCATCACACCGTGTCGAGTTCCACACAGCGGTTCGAGCATCGAGAGGATCGCTTCGGCCCGTTGATACATCCCGAGCGAAAAGCATTCGGCAACCAACACGTCTCCAAACCGATCGACGATCAAACCGGGCAAGCCATCTGCTTCGGCATGAATGACACGATAAGCGTCGGTCACGGAGTCCAATTGCAGCAGCCCGCGCCGGAGTTCGAGCGCGGAGGCCAGCCGGTCGTGCCACCAAGCCTCGTCGGGGCGATGAACTCCCTGCCGAAGCAAACGCACGGTCATCTCGGCCCGTGGATTGAAGAGGCCAAACCCCTGAGTGAACCCGGCCGCTGAGATCAACTCGACCATATCCCCCGGCCGTGCAATGGCGTCGAACTCACCGAGCTGCTTCCGGTACAGAAACGGATGCCAGACCGGCCCCTTGGTCGCGATCTGCGGCAGCCGTAACGACTCGTCAGGACAGAGCGCTCGTTGAACGAGCCACTCGAAAGGCGTTGTCGTCGAACCGCGTCGATCGGCGCGCTTGTAAGGCTCGCGCTGCGCGGCATTGGGCTGACGATCACGATCGGTTCGCGGACCATCGTCACGGCGTGTGGCCTCGCGCCGAGGATGCGCCGGTTCATGAGCCGCTCGGGACGAAGCAGGTCTCGGAGCGGGGGGCCTTCGTCCTGAAGAGCGATCGGACGACGGTCGTGGGGGGCGTTCAGAGTGCATGGTTCGATAGTAGTGGATGCCGGAATCACTCACAACGAGATTGTCGCTCGACAACAGAGTTCAGCTCTCTGTGTTCGACTGCCTGACTTGCGTTGAAGTAGGGTGGGACAAGCTCGCTTCGAGCGCCGGCCCACCAGAATTCTCGCAGGAAATCGTTGGTGGGCCGGCGCGGCCAAGCGCCGCTGGTCCCACTCTACGGGAAGTCAGACAGTCGAATTAGGAACGGTCTCGGAATGATTCCGTGATTGGTCTCGTCGGCGGAGCGACGAGACTACAGTAGTCCCGTCGCTCCGCCGACGGGACGGGCTGTTCAGCTCCCTTACTCTCATTGGAGACAGCCGCATCACTTGCCGTGCATTGAGAATCGCCTAGGCGACCGATATTGTCCGGCCCGCGCAGTGTCATACTGCAACTCGTGTCGATTTTTGTTTGATTCAAACCCTGTTGTTGGCCGCCAGCGGGAGAAATCTCATGATTCGCGTGTACCAAAAATGTGTCGTGGCATTTTGCCTCTCGTCAGCCCTGCTGCAGGGATGTGGCGGCGGTGCTGCCAAACCAGCTGCGACGCAGGGGGATGCCACCGTATCCGCAGTTGCCCCCGAGGAGCGTCTCGCCAAGGCCGTGAAGCTGGCCACGTTGCACGTGAAGTACAAAGAATACGACCATGCCGAGAAGCTGCTTCAAGAGGCGCTCGCGGACCCCCAGGTGACAGCGACGACGGCGGCCATTGAGCTGCTCGATACGATCAAAGCCGCGAAGCGGATCGGGGGCACTTCGGTCTCATCGAGCCAGGCAACACAAAGTCAGCCGGAGTCGAAACCGCTCGGTGCAACATCCAATCCCGCGAGTACACCGGCTGTTGTCGGGACTCCGACCTCGCCCACAACCGTGAGTGATAATCCGCTGGGGCTGAACGGGACGGATACGCCGAACAGGCCCACGACCTCAACCGAAGAGACCACAGTCGCACCGACAGAGACATCACCGAAGTTGGGAACTGCTCCAGAGAAATCGGCCGGGGTCTTGATTATTGAGGACCAGGCGGCTCCCGCAACGCCTGCTGAAAAAGTGGCCGCCACAGACGCGCTGATCGCCAAGTTGGAAGCGCGGCTGCAATCGGAGAATGAAGCCGCAGCCGCTCTCAAAATCTATGAGCGGTTCGTCGAACGACACACCCTCACCGAGGAACAAGAGAAGAAGTTCGCGACTCGCGTCGCCAAGTGGAGGGAGATCACGGGCAAGGAGTTGGTCCGTTGGGGGACTCAGTGGATTTCTCCCGAATTGGCTCAACAGAAGAAAGCGGAGGCGGACGGCTTGGTCGCACAGGCTGAAGCGTTGATGCAGCAGCAGAATTTTAAAGAGGTCGCCAAACTCCTCGATCGCGCCAGCAAGATTGACCTGAACGGGATCAGCGCGGACTTCATACTGGGGCAACTCAACTCGGGGATCGGAGCGAACCATCCGCCGACGGCCGACGAACACTATCGAAAGGTTCTCGTTCGCTCGCCGCGCCATTTGTCGGCGTTGAACAACCTCGCGCTGACTGAAATTAAAATGGGGCGATTCCCGCAGGCGTTGGCTCGCTTCAGGCAAGCCGCCGAAATTGCCCCGCGAACGCCCGAGATCAACCAAAACGTGGGGCGTCTCATTAAGGAGGCGACAACCAAGAAGCTGGTGGTTCTCCCTTCCGACTTGTCCAAGTTCAACAAGCTCTACGGCGAACTCACGAAGTCCGGACAGGGCCAGCCATCCAACCCGAACGTCGGCTGGCTTTATATGCCACTCTATCTGTCGGAGAGTGAACGCAAGGGGAAGCCTGCCCAAGAGGCTCAGGTGCCAGAGGCTCAAAATGTTGGCACCGAAATGAACCTCGTGCTGATTGGGAGTGGTTCTGGATTCGTGGTGCATCCCGGCTATTTCCTGACCAATCGTCATGTTGTTCGCGACGATGAGTTCGGGATCGCGGATCGCCTGAAGATTCTCGATCCGACAGACCCGACTCACAAACGCGAGCTACCAGCCACCGTCATGGCGATCTCGGCCGAGCATGACTTGGCGTTAGTGAAGTGCGACGCGATCAAGTCTCCCGCCATTCCCTTGAGTCTGGCGGCACCGCGTCGTGGTCTCGAAGTTCTGGCACTCGGCTATCCCAAATCAGACCTGATCGGCCGAGGACTCAAGGCGACGCGCGGCATCATTACCGCGCTGCCCGAAGAAGCGAACGCGGGAATGTTGCTGTTCGATGCCGAACTCAACGGCGGCAACAGCGGCGGGCCGGTGCTGACCAAGACGGGCGAGGCCATCGGAGTTGCCACTGCCAAGTTCAACGCCGCGATTGTGGGAAACTATAGCGCGGGTGTTCCGAGTGCCGTGGCCATCCCGTTCGTAAAAACGCTGATCCCGAACTTCGGTGATGGCGGCGCACCGGTCCCCACCGTCGAGCAAGATTGGCCCGATGTCGATGCGCGGACGGCCCCCTCCACGGTGATGTTGCTCTGCTACTACCGCTCGGTTCCGGTTCGAGTCCAGCAGGTACCTGGTGAAGGCGGGGCCAAGGGAAAGTCGAACTCACTCGAAGACACGAGTTGCAGCGCTTGCAACGGCACCAGCTTTCTGGCCTGTCCGCAAAAGGGGTGCATCAAAGGCTCCGTCTCGCGGCAGGAAACCTATACAGAGGTGGTCGGCTTCGGCATCAAACGCACCGTCAACAAGACTCGGTTCGTGCAATCGGAATGCCCTGTCTGCGATGGCAAGGGCCGTGTCGATTGCCGAGCCTGTAGTGGCGGACGCGATACCAGCCTCAGGGGGCGATGATCGCTTCGGCAACATCACTGGAAACGAACGGCGTTGCCACTCCGAATTTTCATCACGCCACTCGGGCCAACTTCATGACTCAGACCGCACTCGACCCTCGTGCCTTCGGCCTCTTGCCTCGCGTCACTTGCCCTCACTGTTGGGAACAACACGCACCCCAGAAGCTGCTGTGGATTTCCGAGCACACCGACCTCTTGGGCGATGAACGGCTCGGGCCTGAGCAACAGGGACGGTTTCTTCCCACGCGCTTCACCGTGAACGGTGAGGCGGTCGATGCCAAGAACTTTCCGTGCCATCAGTTGGCCTGCCCGCATTGCCACTTGGTCGTCCCTCGTTCGCTGTTGGAACTGGAACCGCTGTTCCTGTCGATCTTCGGCGCACCGGCCAGTGGCAAGTCGTACTTCCTCACCGCGCTGACGTGGGAGCTGCGCAAGGTTCTGCCGCTCCTGTTTCGCGTGCGGTTTGCCGATGCTGATCCGGTCCTCAACCAACAACTCAATGGGTACGAAGAGTCGCTCTTTTCGGGAACTGCCAAGGATGAACTGGTCCCGCTGGGAGACTTGATCCGAAAGACGGAAGAGCAAGGCGACCTGTACGACACGGTTTCGTTCGGCAATCAGACTGTCCGATTTCCGCGTCCGTTCTTGTTCACGCTGCAACCTCAACACGACCATCGCAGCGCCCAGAACGCGGCCAAGCTGGCGCGCACGCTGTGCCTCTACGACAACGCGGGTGAGTCGTTTGAAGCGGGCAAAGACTCCGCCGCCGCCCCCGTCACGCGACACATGGCTCAATCGCGCGTCTTGTTCTTCGTGTTCGATCCGACTCAAGAAGCCCGCTTTCAACGGTTGCTTGGCAAGCAGTCTGTGTCCGCCGCATCGACGATCCGCACGATGCGGCAAGAGCCGATTCTGCAAGAGGCCATCTCGCGCATCAAACGGTTCGCCGGGTTGAAAGAGAAGGAACGCCACAAGCGTCCGCTGATCGTGATCCTCACCAAGTTCGATCGCTGGTGGTCGCTACTCGGAGCCGATCCGAGTCCCGATCCGTGGCAGATGGCGCGGTCGTCATCGAATGCGGAAGAGACCTTTCAAGCATTCAACCCGAACGCGGT
>JAYVOX010000500.1:0-4809 GCA_043757695.1 Schlesneria sp. | reverse complement strand
CAGCCTGTTGAAAAATCGTAGGATGGACGCCTCGTCCGTCCTTTTCCAATTGCTTTTCGCTCGGACGAGGCGTCCAAGCTACGTTTTTCAACAGGCTGCTAAGTTGTACTGAGGACACCGAACGTGGCTTTGGTTGTCTATAAGCTCGGTGGAAGTTTGCTCTCGTGCGGTGACTTGGCCGCGCGATTGAGAGCCGTGCTGCAACAGCGGCCTGACACCCATTCCTTGATCGTCGTTGGCGGTGGTTCAGCGGCGGATGTGGTGCGGGCGTGGAGTGTCACTCACACACTGACCGAAGTGGCGGCTCACTGGCTGGCGGTGAGATCGCTCTCGCTCAATCGCGGGCTTCTTCGTCAGCTGTTGCCGGAATCGCGCGAGGTCTCGTCGCGAGTCGAAGTTCAACCGAGTGAGGTTCACGTTCCGCTGCTGCTCGACGTGGAAGCCTGCCTGTTGGCAGCCGAGACCGACCACCGTTGTTCACTGCCGAAGTGCTGGGATGTGACGACCGATTCGATCGCCGCGTGGGTCGCTCACGATTGGGCTGCCAACGAACTGGTGCTGCTGAAATCGACCGCACTCCCCGGCGAGCAACCGCTCGATGACGGATCTCTCAATCACGGGCCGCTCCATCACGGGCCGCTCCATAAACCGTCTCTCGAAGCAGCGGCCGGTCGCGGCTTCGTTGATCCTCACTTCCCACTCGTCGCGCGGCCTGTCCCATGCGTCAGTTGGTGCAACCTGCGCGAAGACGTTCCACGGATCGTCCCGTGGTTGCCGTTGATGGTTTCCGATTGATCACGGTTTGGTCTGGTCAATCACAAATGTCTTGAAGTGAGGAGACTCGTTCACCGATCGGCCCTCACTCAGCGCGAGCACAATCAATACGGCCGTCCGCTGTGACGCAGCGGCTGGCTGCGAGTGCTCGATCAGCTTCAATCCTCGCTCCACTCCGAGAATCGTGACGGCCGTGGCCAACCCGTCAGCCGTCGTTCCATCGGGAGCGATCACGGTCACGCTGCTCCGTTGTGTCAGTCCTACGCCCGTCTTCGGATCGACGATGTGCGAGTACCGGACGCCGCCGATCTCCGCAAATTGAAAGGCATCGCCCGAGGTGGAGACCGCACCGTTCTTGAGTCGCAATATCCGACTCGGTGGACCGTCAGGTTTGTCGAGTGGTGCGACACCGATCTTCCACCCCTCGGTCTCGTGACCGTCCCCTCCCAACGGAGCATCACCCGCCACGATGTCGCCCGCCACGGCAATCAGACAGCGGTTCAGGCCGCGCTCCTTCAACAAGTCACACACTTGCTGAGCGATATAGCCTTTGGCAATCCCTCCAAAATCGAGCTGCATCCCCGACTGAAGCAACTCGACCGTGCGCTGCTCGGCGTTGAGTTTCACATTCCTCCAACCGACCAACTCGCGTGCGGTGGCCAGTTGTTGCGGATCGGGCAACTTGCGTTGTCGCCGCGCCGCACGCCACAGCTTGATGACCGGTCCCAACGTGACATCGAAAGCGCCGTCCGTCGCCGCCGACAGCGCGACCGATCGCGACAACACCTCGAACAATTCCAAACTCACTGCGACCGAAGTGCCACTCCCGGCCGTGCGACAGAGCCGCGTCACTTCACTCTCTTCCAAGTAGTCGCTGAAGATGCGATTCAACTCCTGAATTCGAGCAAACGCGGACGTAGCAGCCTCAGTTGCGACGGTCTCAGTCGGCGCGTAGAGTGTCACCGCGACGATGGTCCCCAAGTGTGGTTCCGAGAATTCATACCGCTGCCACGCCTGAGCCAGTGCGACAGAACTGCCGATCCCCGCAACCGGCAACAGCCCCGTCACCAGCCACAGCACCATCGAGCTTGAGACCGCCACGTAACGCACAGTCCGCCACGACCAACTTTGATCGCCGACTCCTGACACCGCCCACTGCCACTGAGTTTTCATGTTCGCCCTCGCATCGAGTTCCCGCATGACCCCGACCCCGACCCCGTTCACGACATCGAGCCTACGAGTTTCCGTGCATCACGTCCAAGGCTGGGCCATTGCCGCCTGCCTGTGTCTGACTGCTTGCCATTCATCGAGCCTCGCCGCCGATGAGCCTGCCACCACCGACGCGACGGCCGCCAAGACTCCCGCCGACATGAAGCCGTACAAGCAACAGATACGCAACACCGATGCCGCTTACGAGATGGTCCCGATCCCCGGCGGCGAGTTCGTCATGGGCAGCCCCGCCAAAGAAGCCAGTCGTGGTGCGGGCGAAGGACCGCAACACAAGGTCAAAGTCGAACCCTTCTGGATGGGCAAATATGAAGTGACGTGGGACGAGTTTGAACTCTGGTCGCTGCGGCTGGAACGGAGTCTGCGGAAATATAAAAAGGCCGAGACTTCCGCGTTGGAACAGGCTGCCGACGCGATCACGAAGCCGACAAATCCTTATACGGACATGTCGTTCGGCATGGGCAAGGATGAACGTCAACCCGCCATCTGTATGACTCAGCACGCCGCGAAGATGTACTGCCAATGGCTCGGCGCGAAGACCGGCCACTACTATCGCTTGCCAACTGAGGCCGAATGGGAATACGCCTGCCGCGCCGGAACCACGACCGCTTATCACTGCGGCGATGACCCCGCCCAATTGGACGACTATGCGTGGCATGAAGGGAACTCGGACGGAAAATATAAACCGGTCGGCAAGAAGAAGCCGAATGCGTGGGGCCTCTATGATATGCACGGCAACGCAGCGGAGTGGGTCCAAGACAAGTTCGATCCCGATTTCTATGCCAAGTTCCCCACCGATAAGTCCGCCGTCTTCCCACTGAATATCGGCGATGTCGAGTACCCGCGCGTCGCGCGCGGCGGCGCATGGAACTTCACACCCGAAAAGCTCCGCAGCGCAACTCGCCTCGCGTCGGAACCCGAATGGAAAGAGCAAGACCCGAACCTGCCGAAGAGTGCGTGGTATATGACCGATGCCCTGTTCGTGGGCTTCCGAATCATTCGCCCGTTCCGGGTTCCCACGGCTGACGAACGTAAAAACCTGCACCTCGACGCCGTCCTGCCCACCGACGCCAAGCAACGCATCACGATCGAAGAAGACTAGCCCTAAGGATATCTGCCGTAGGATGGGCACTCTTGCCCGTCCTCTTTTTCTGAAGCCAATGCCCGTTGGGCAAGATTGCCCATCCTCTAAACGCCTTTTCCCCTGTCCGCCTCATCACTTATAGGAGCATCTGCCATGGATCAAGCCTCGAATCCAAATCCTGCCTCGAACGCCAGTCGTCGCGAGTTCTTAAAGACCTCGACGATCGCTGCCGTCGGTGCCACCGCCCTCGGGCAGTTCAGTATTTATAACTCCGCCTTCGCCGGCGGCGACGACACGATCAAGATCGGTCTGGTTGGCGTGGGTGGTCGCGGGACGGGAGCCGCCACGCAGGCGCTGTCGGTCAACGGCAACGTCAAGCTGACCGCCGTGGGCGATGCGTTTCAAGACAGTGCCGAGAACGGCCTGCGCTCGATCAAGGGCAATCTGAAGGACAAGGCCGAGCGGGTGCAGGTCGTCCCCGAGAAAGTCTTCACCGGTTTCGATGCCTATCAAAAGGTGATCGATAGCGGTGTCGATCTCGTAATTCTCGCCACGCCTCCCGGATTCCGACCGATTCACTTCGAGTATGCCGTGAAGGCTGGCAAGAACATCTTCATGGAGAAGCCCGTCGCCGTGGATGCTCCCGGTGTTCGACAGGTGCTCGAAGCCAACAAAATCGCCAAAGAGAAGAAGCTGAAGGTCGGCGTCGGTCTCCAACGCCATCACCAAGCTCCGTACCTCGAAGCCCTCCAACGCATCAAGGACGGTGCGATCGGCGACATCATCGCGATGCGCGTCTACTGGAACGGCGGCGGTGTGTGGGATCCGCGACTCAAGCGCGCCGACGCCAAGAGCGAAATGGAGTACCAGATGCGGAACTGGTACTACTACAACTGGCTCTGCGGCGATCACATCTGCGAGCAGCACATCCACAACCTCGATATCGGCAACTGGGTCAAGGGCGATCACCCAGTCAAAGCCAATGGCATGGGTGGCCGTCAGGTGCGCATCGACAAGAAGTACGGAGAAATCTTCGACCACCACTACGTCGAGTACGAGTACAAGGACGGCAGCCGGATGTACAGCCAGTGTCGTCATCAGCCCGGCTGCTGGAGCAATGTCAGCGAGTTCGTTCATGGTTCCAAGGGAACCTCCGATCCGCACGGCCACGTCATGCCGATCGGTGGCGAGGCGTACCACTTCAAAGGGAACAGCAAAGACCCGTACCAGGTCGAACACGATGACCTGGCGGCAGCGATCCGTGGTGGCCTCGAATACAACGAAGCCGATAACGGAGCGCACAGCACGATGACGGCAATCCTCGGCCGCATGGCCACCTACGGCGGCAAAGAAGTACTCTGGGATGCTGCGATTAAATCGGATATCAGCCTGATGCCCAAGGTCTTCTCGTTCGACGCCAATCCCCCCGTGATGCCCGACGCCGATGGAGTCTACCCAATCGCCGTCCCCGGTCTGACCAAGGTCGTCTGACGAAGAGCCACCACTTGTTCAGCGCGGGTTGCGCTGCTCGTTCGGCGCGGGTCTCCTGACCCGGCCGAAACGCCCGACCGCAGGTCTCCTCTTCGACGTTCAACACAACAGCCCACCGGCTTGCGCCCCGCAATTCGGTGGGCTGTTTGATTTGCTGAGGCTGTCCCGTTGTCGAGTCGGGCCGGTTCCACCGGCCGTTCGGTGATTCAGTACAAACGCCGGTGGAACCGGCC